>SCTT01000325.1 GCA_004322435.1 bacterium | reverse complement strand
GAGGGTGGGCATCTCCGGGGCCTGACGCACGGACGGCGGCGTCGGCAGGCTGGTCGGTTTAGGCGGCTTCATAACCTTCTCCTGGTCACCCGTTCGAGCTGATGTCCGAGCGGTCCTGCGTCTTGCCGCCGCCGCCGCCCATCATCGGCATCGCGAGCCCGGCGATGCCGGCGAGCACGGCGACCCAGGCCGGCATGCCCGGCCAGATCAACGCCGCGCCGGCGGCCGCGGCCGTGATGGTCCCGGCCACAGCGATGATGTTGCCCTGCCCGGTCTGCCCGTACTTCGAGCCGATGGAGGCTCCGATCGCGGCCGCGGCCACCGCCAGCCCGCAGGCGATGCCCATGAAGGCCACCGCCGCCCCGTGCAGCGCGGCGCCGATGCCCGCTCCGAACACGGTCGCGGTCGCGGCCTTCGCTTTGATCGCCAGGATGCCGACGACGATGATGATGGCCGAAGCCAGCATCAGCATGCCCTGGGCCATCATCAGCTGGTCCTGGTACTGGGTGACGTTCTTGCCGTTGTCGATGTCCTTGACGTCGTTGGGATTGTTCGGGTTGGTGGAGTTCTGGTCTCCGAGCGGTCCGCCGCCGCCGACCCCCTCCTCGCCGCTGAAAGCGCCGCCGTTCGACATCCCGCCGGCGCCGCCGCCCGTGATGGCGCTGCCGCCGGGGGTCGCCGCGTCCCACTGGGCCGCGTGCGACGCCGCGCCGGCCTCCGCTCCGCCGGTCCGCGCACCGCCCATCGCGCGGTTCATGGTATCGAGGCGCTTGGCCGTCGCGCCCTTGAGCGCGCTGCCGCCGAGCCGTGAAGCGGTCTTGCCCCGCGTGACCTGGGCACGGTTGGCACCCTGGAAGCCGCGCAGGTCCCCGGCCCGCGAATTCGTGAGGTTGTTCTTGAATGAGCCCCCGATGCCGCCGGACAGGCCGGAGCCGCCGGCCATGCCGCCGCCGGCGCTGCCGAGCCCGGCCGAGAGCTTGCCGAACTTGCTGCCCATCCCGGCCTTCGTCTTCTGGCCGCCGGTCAAAGCGGCCGCCATCTCGGCCGGGGTGCCGCCGGCCGCGTCGCCGCCCGCGACTGCGCCCGCCGCCGCCGCGTCCACCGCCGGGGCGTCGGCCGGGGCGTCCGAAGCGCCCTCGGGCGCCGCCGGAGCCTGAGCCGAGGCGTTCGGATCCCCGTAGAAGCCGGAGTTGGCCGACTGCGCCATGTTGAGCGCCGACTGCCCGGGCTGGTCCATTCCGGGGAGGCCCGAGGCCGACCCGGTCTGGACCTTCTCCTTATTAAAGCGCTGGGACAGCGAGGGCTGCTTGGGCTCCTGGATGGTGGAGACGACCCCCACGCCCAGGGCCAGGCCGCCGAGGACCGTAGCGGCCACGATGGCCTTCGGGGCGGCCAGCAGGGCGCCGAAGCGGGCGAGCATGCTGCCTGCCTGCGTCGCGCCGCCGGAGGACAGGCCCGAGCCCACCCGGGCCGAGCCGGTCATCCAGGGCGGAACGCCGCCGCCCTTCTTGTCGTCTTCCTTTTCAGTGGAGTAGTTGCTCATAGGTTTCTCCTTGATCAAGGTTGGGGCCCGATAGGCACTTTAGGTCCGGGAGCCGGTGCCGGTGCAGGCGCAGGAGCCGGTGCAGGCGCAGGAGCCGGTGCAGGCGCCGGCGCAGGAGCCGGAGGCGGCGCTTGGATCGGCTGGAACTCGCTTAAGGGCACTCCGGTCGTGCCCGGCGCCCCCGCGGTCGGCGTGAACGCCCCGTTCGTGACGGTGCCTGGAGTCATCGTCCCGTTGGCCTGGTTGTACAGGTGGTAGTCCCCGGTCGGGCCTTTCATCACGTACTCGCCCTGGCCCGCGCCGGTGATCCCGTTCTGCTGGGTGTAGCCGGAATTGCCCAGCTTGTTGGCGAAGTCGACCTTTGCCTGCTGCGTGAGCGCGGCCTGTTTGGCCTGGGCCTCTTCCGCCGCCGCGAGGTCCATCCAAGCCTTGGCCGCCGAGAAGGTCAGGATGGCGGCTCCGGCCGCCAGCAACCCGCCCTGCATCATCTGGCCCTTTTGCATCATGAGCCAGACGCCGATGCCGGTCGCCACCGCGGCCAGAGCCGTCGCCGCCATCGCCAGCTTCTTCGCCGTCGCCATAGAGGCGGCTTTGGTGGTCGGGTTGGCGTCGGCCCCCATCTTGCTCGAGATGAAGATCAACACCATGGCGATCGCCATGGCCCCCATCGCGATCATCATCTCCTTCTGATAGGAGGTCTTGTTCTCCCCGTCCTTGATGGGTTCGGGGGGCGGAGAGACGTCCCGCAGGTTCTTGGAGACGCTGGCCCCGGGGCTCGAGTCGATGCCCTTGCCGCCGGAGCCCGCCCCGCCGCCGGCGATCGCTCCCGCGCCGCCGCCGATGCTGCCGGCGGAGCCCGCCCCGTCCATCACCGCGCCGGAGCCCGCGCTCGACACGCGGCCCGAGGCGAGGTTGCCGCGCAGCGCGCCGGAATGGGCTCGGAGCTGACCCGCCGCCCCGCCGCCGCCGCGCATGATGGCCGAGCGCTGCGCGCCCGCCGAAGAACGGATGCCGCCGCCGCGCAGGGCCGAAGAGCCGGCCAGCGCCCCGCCCGCGATGTTCGACTTGCCGCCCGGCGCCCGCGCCACCGCGCCGCCGCCCGAAGCCGAGCTGCCGCCGCCCGAGGAGCCGCCCGAGCCGAAGCCGGCCGCCTTGACCATCCGGGGCGCCGGAGCGGCGGCGGCCGGAGGCGTCGTGCCGGCCGACTGGCCCGCGGCGTGGTCGGGGACCGCCGAAGGGGAGTCCTTAGGCTGCTCCGCCGCCGGGTTGCTCGCCTCCTCGGTCTTGGCCGGGGCGTAGGGGTCCACCACCGCCCCCTTGTTGGCCGAGTTGAAGTTGTCGAGGGAGCCGGAGACGGAGCCGGCCGACGCCGCGGCCTGGGCCTGGTCCTGCGCGACGGCCGCCGAGTCCGCGGGGGCCGCCTCGCCCTCCGCCCGGGCGAAGAGCGTCGCCGAGGAGCGCGGGGCGCTCGAGGGGCCGCCCATCGTGAGCATCCCGATGCCGGCCGCCACCGAGGAGCCGGCCAGGATGAGGGCGACCACGCCGGCCTTGCCGGCCAACAGGCCCCCGCCCGCCGACAGGCCGCCGGCCCCGCCGGAGGCCGCGCCGCCGCCGAGGCCCAGCTTGGCGAGGAGCCCGACGCCCGCTCCCTTGCGCTCTTCGCGCTGGGTGGACATCGTCTGCTTGCCGATGACGGGAATCTCGACCTTGGTGCCGTTTTCCATAGCGGTTTCCCCTTTAGCTCTTGACCCTATCCTTATGGAGCTGTTCCTGCTGCTGCATCTGCATGCCCATCTGCATCATGGGCATCATCATGCCCATCATCTGGCCGCCGGCGGGGCCCATGACGCCCATCATCATCATGCCCATCATCATCATCATCATCTGCTGCTGCATCTGCTGTTGATTGCTGGAATCGACGACCTCTTTGCCCTTGATCTCCGGGAGCTCGATCTTCTTCTTGTCGATCTTCGAGGGGTCGTTGGCCTTGAGGTTCATCGGCACGCCGTCGTCGGAGGCCATGCCGGCGCCGCCGGGGGTGGCCTTGAGCTGGTCGAGGGCGCCCTTGCCCGCGGCCCCGCCGTCGAAAGACTGCCGCCCCTTGCTGACGGCCATCTCGTCGCCCTGCCGGAGGGAGTCCTGCGAGGCCTTGCGGGCCGCCTTGAGGCCCTCGAGATTGGCGCCCTTGGCCGCGGCCGCGAGCTTGCCCGCCGTGCCCGCGGCTCCGTCGAGCCCGGGGCCCAGGTTCAGCCCGACGTTGCCGCCGGTCCCGAAAGCCCTGTCCACGACCACCAGGCCCGCGCTCGTCGAGCCGCCGCCGCCCGAGCGGCTGGCGCCGACCTGTCCGAACGCGGCCTTGGGCTTCGCGAAGCCGGAGCGCGGGGCCGCGCCGCCCCAGCCGTTGTCGGGGACCTTGGCCGGGGAGTCGGCCACGCCCTTGAGGGCCTCCGCCAAAGACGTGCCGCCGCCGGAGGTCTGGCCCTTCGCGGCGGCCTCGATGGCCTCGCCCGCGCCCTCGGGGATGGGGGAGCCCGCCGCCGCGCCGGGCGCCTGGTAGAGCGAACCGGAGGCCGCGGCCGCGCCGGCCCCGCCGGAGGCCGCGGCGTCCGAGGCGCCGGCCGCCCCCTTGCCGCCGGGCATCTCCATCGCTCCGCCGGGGGCGCCGGAGGGGTTCTGGGCGCTGTCGAGCGAGCGCAGGCTCTGCTCGGCGGAGGCGTCCTCGCGCGCCGCGATCTGGACGTTGTCGCCGCCCGTGCCGGAGGGCGAGGACAACGACAGCCAGCCGCCCACGAAAAGGACGGCGGCCAGCAGAATCCAGCCGTAGTCCTTGAGCGGATCTCCGCGTTGTTCGGCGACCGTCGGCATGTCCGGATGCCCCCCCTGCGTCGCTTCAGTGTAAAGGCCGTACCTTGTCTTGTCAAGGGACCTATATGGAGGATAGGCCCTTGGGCCCAGGGACCGGCCGGTCAGGCCGCGGGGGCGTCGGGGGGGGCGAACGGGGGGCGCGAGGCCTGCGCCGACGTCCCCTGGGGGAGGGCGGCCTGGCCGGGCGGCTGCACCGGGGGCAGGGCGTTGTGGTTGTCGGGGGCCAGCAAGCGCGGCGACTGCTTCCCGTACTCGCGGAAGATGCGCTCGATCTCGTCGTAGTCGAGCTCGTCGTGGCGCAGGAGCTCCGCGGCGAAGCGGTCGACGATGGCCCACTCGGCCTTGAGCGTCTTCTCCACCTCGACCAAGGCCGAGCGGAGGACCTGCTGCGACTCGAGGTTCAGCTGGGCCTTGAGGTTCTCGGAGAGCTGGGTCTCGGGGATGGCGGAGAAGTCGCCGATGAGGCCGCTCGTGCCCATCCCGTAGCGCCAGACCATCGCATGGGCCACCGTGGTGGCGGACTTGAAGTCCGAGCTGACGCCGTCGGTCGTGACCCCGTACTTGAACTTCTCGGCGACGAAGCCGCCCAGGGCCAGCTTCACGTGCGCGTAGAGCGTGTTCCGGTCGGAGCTGTAGAGCTCCTCGTGCGGCGTCGAATGGACGACGCCGAGGATGCCGCCGCGCTGGATGATGGACGCCTTGTAGACGTCCTGGGTCGGGTGGGTCAAGAACAGGATCACGAGGTGCCCGGCCTCGTGGTAGGCCGTCATCTCCCGCTCGCGCGGGGTCATCGACAGCCGGTGCGCGACGCCCAGCTCGATGCGGTCGACCGCCTCGGAGATTTCCTTATAGCCGACCATGTCCTTCTTGTTGCGCGTGGCGATCAGCGCGGCTTCCTTGAGCGTGTTCTCGATCTCGGCGGGCGTCTGGTGGATGGCCTTGCGGGCCAGGCGCGCGTAGTCGACCGTCGGGTCCATCTTGATCTTGCGGGCGTAGTACTCGAAGATCTCCTGGCGTTCCTGGAGGTTCGGACGCGTGATCTGCACCTTGCGGTCGAAGCGGCCGGGGCGCAGCAGCGCCGGGTCGAGCACGTCCTCGGCGGCGTTCATCGCGCCCATCACGATGACGTTGGCGTCGTTGTCGACGATGCCGTCCATCTCGACGAGCAGCTGGTTCAAGGTCGAGTTGCCCTCGGAGGAGCCGCCGAACGCGTCGTAGAACACGCGCTTGCGGCCCAGCACCTCGAGCTCGTCGATGAAGATGATGCAGCCGCCGTAGGCCTGGGCCTGCAGGCGCGCGGCCTTGAAGAGCTTGCGCACGCGGGCGGCGCCGACGCCGACGAAGATCTCGACGAACTCGGAGCCGGCGACCGACAGGAAGGGGATGCCGGCCTCGGTCGCGATGGCCTTCGCGAGCAGGGTCTTGCCGCAGCCGGGAGGCCCCATCAGCATCAGGCCCCGGATGATGCGCCCGCCGACGAGCTTGAGCTTCTGGCGGTCCTTGATCAGCTGGACCACCTCCCAGGCCTCCTTCTTGGCCTCGGTCTGGCCGATGACGTCGGCGAAGCGGACGTTGACCTGCGAGGCGTCGGTCGCGGCCTTCTTGAACGCCGCGAAGCCGCCGCCGTACTGGAGGAGGTAGAGGAAGCACACGAAGATGAGCGTCTGCACCACGCCGAAGGGCATCGAAGCGACGTTGATGCCGACGATGTAGCGGCGCACGCTCTCTTCCATCGTGCCGAGGTACCAGACGGGCACCAAGGTCGAGGCGACGAGCAGCAAAAGGATGCCCGCCGGGAGCAGGTAAGGCTGGATCTTGAGTTTGATTCGTGCCCAGAGCATGCGCGTTAGACCCCAAGCATAGCGGATTGTTCCCTACGGTGCCAGGCCCGGCAGGACGAAGGCGATGGGACGGTCGCGGTTCGGCACGTACTTGACCACCTCGAACTTGTAGGCCGGCATGTTGAGCGCCTTCAGGCCCTTGATGCCCATCGGCCGCGTCGTCACGGTGAGCGTCACGACGTTCCACACCTGCGTGCGCTGGACCGGGCAGATGCGCGCGGTGTCGAGGCCCAGGAAGCCCTTGGTCTTGGCGTCGTCGAAGCCGATGTAGTTCTTGACCTTGGCCTCGATGTCCGGGCAGAGCTGGTTCTCGTCGAAGCCGTCGGCGTACTGCACGTTGCGGTGGCTCTCGAGCTGCCAGCGCCGCGCCGCGTAGAACGAGGCGATCTCCATCTTCTGCACGAGGATGAGGAGAGCGAAGACCTTCGAGAAGGCGAACAGGAAGAACATGAACAGCGGCAAAAGCAGCACGACCTCGGTGGTCGCCTGCCCGCGTTGTGAGGCGCGGAGGAGTCGTCTCATGGGAAGAGCCTCGTTTGGAATTTCGGCGTAGGGTTGGGCCACAGGCGCCCGCCCGAGAGGGAGATGGTGGCGTGCACGCACGGCCCGCTGTTGGCCCCCGTCGCCCCCTGGCATTTGGAGACGCCCATGAAGTTCACGTTGAAGAAGTTCTTCTCCACGAGGCCGGCGCCCCAGTTCTGGAAGATGGGCAGGCCCGGCAGCATCAGGCCGTACTGCGAGCCCGGCGAGTGCGGCGAGGCGAGGTCGGTCAAGTGGCTCTGCGGGATGGCCTCGGCCTGGAACAGGCCCGAGGTCGGCTGGCAGCCGACGATGGTCGAGGGCATCTGCACCGGCGTCGCCGGCGCGAACTGGACGTAGGGCTGGAAGGGGTTGTTCGTGGGCTTGTTGCCGACGATCATGATCTCCTGGATGCAGTAGGGCTTGGGCTCGAAGGAGCTGACGGCCATGCCGCCGCCGGGGAAATAGGACGCGCCCATCTCGGCGGCGCTGACGGAGTCGTTGGTGTTGAGCCAGTACGACTTGCGGAAGAAGTTGTGGTCCGAGGTCAGGCGCTTGAACACCGAGGTCTGCGCGTCCTCGACGGAGCCGAGCAGCTGGTAGATCTGCACGTAGAGCTTGTAGATGTCCTGCGCGTCGTCCCAGGACAGCCAGTAGTCGAGCGCGTCCTGCATCGTGATGAGGTCCAGGCGCCCCGAGCCCATGTCGGGCGGGTTGTTGTTCTTGGCCCCTCCCATCCCGCCGAACTGGATCAGCCAGATCGGCGTCGAGTTCCAGGCCAGGTCGTCGTTGGGGTCGGGGGCGTCCGCGCGCGGGAAGGCGCCGTTTTTGAAGAGGATGTTGTAGAGCCGGTCGCCCTGCGTGCCGCAGTCGCCCTGCGTGTTGTTCTTCTTCTCGATGCAGGTGTTGTAGAAGCCCTCGTGGAAGATGCGCTGCGGGAACGCCCCGTTGACGTACGCGGAGCGGTTGAGGAAGTCGGAGTAGTTCGTCATCTCGATGAAGGCCGCGGAGTCGAGCGCGAACTGGTGGCGGATCTTCTCGCGCGAGAGCTTGGCCGTCTCGAAGATGAGGTAGACGAAGAGGAAGAGGGACGGGATCACGAAGAGCGCCGGAATGGCGATCTGACCGCGACGCCCCAAAAGTCGGCGCATACCCCTTATATAACCGGACGTTGTTACGAATTCAAGGGACCTTATTAAGGAGAAGTTAAAGCCCGTCGGCGTTCCGCTTGCCCGTCCAGCGGCCGGGGTGCGGGCGGAAGAGGGAGGCGACGAAGCCGGAGCCGACGAACATGAAGAGGGCGGTGACGGCCGCGATGGCGAGCGCGATCTTGAAGCGGTGCTCGAGCACCGAGCGCCGGAGGCCCTCGGCGGCCTCCTCGCGGGCGGCGGCCTCGGGACTCGTCACCGGGACGGCGCCGCGGCCCGAGATCTTGTCGCGGTGCCTGGCGTCCGGCGAGACCTTGAGCCCTTGGTTGACCGCCTCCCCGGGGATGAGGACGTCCATCGGCGACTGCGGGTCGGCGCGGCCGGACAGGCCGACCAGCGGCCGGCCCCGCGGCCCGTCGAGGCGCGGGTCGCGCTCCCCGAGGACGGGCGGGGTCGGGAAGCCGCGCTCCGGCCGCTCCGCGGGGCGCGCGGGCCGAACCGTGGCCCAGGGCAGCAAACCCCAGCCGGCCAGGCGCAGGGCGGCGCGCGGGGCCCAGAGGGTGATGCCGGAGAGGGCGAGGAAGACGCCCACGGCGGCCAGCGTCAGCCAGCCCAGCAGCCGCAGCGGGGCCTGGCGGCGAGCCTCCCGGTTCGTCAGGCCGACGAGCGGCGGCGGCGGACCCATGGGGCGCGCCTACTGGCCGTAGGCCAGGCGCATCGCGAGGAACTCGGGGAGGCCGGCGGCGCGGATCTTCGCCTGCACGGCCTCGACGTCGTACTTGACCCGGTGGAGCGTGAACGTGCGCTTCTCGTCGTCGTAGAGCCCGCAGGACGCGCGCGGCTCGTGGTCGCGGGGCTGGCCGACGGAGCCGGGGTTGACGACGATGCGGGTGGCCTTCGGGATGGGGATGACCTGGCCCGGGGCGAGCGGCCCGTGGTCCACGTAGCTGACCGGCTCCTTCATCAGGAAGGCCATCGGCAGGTGGCTGTGGCCCACGAAGCAGGGCGAGGTCTTGAAGTAGGTGCAGTTGTCGTGGAACTGCTGGACGGTGACCAGGTACTCCTCGGCCGGGTTGCGCGGAGAGCCGTGGACCACGGTGAAGGTGGGCTCTTCGATGCGCGGCGGCAGCTCTTTGAGCCAGGCCATGTTCTCGGCGCTGATGGTGGACTGCGTGAACTCGACGGCGGCGCGCGCCGCCTCGTTGAACCAGGAGATGTCCATCCGGCCCAGCACCGCCAGGTCGTGGTTCCCGCGCACCGCCCGCATGTTCGGCAGGCCCCGCAGGACGTCGAGGACGGGGTTGGGCTCGGAGCCGTAGCCGACGATGTCGCCGCAGCAAATCCAGCCCTCGGCCCCTTGGGCCTTGAGGCGCTCGACGACGCCCGAGAAGGCCTCGTGATTCGAATGGATGTCGCTGACGACGCCCCAGAGCATTGGTTACCCTTGGGACGCCTCGCCCGCGGGTTCCCTATTCTGACTCTGTTCGGCCGCGTCCGCAAGGGGGGCGGCGGCGGGGCGCTGGTCCCCGCCCTTGCGGAACTCGACCGAGACCATCTGCGTGACGCCGGACTCCTCCATCGTCACGCCGTAGATGGCGTCGCAGGCCTCCATCGTCTTCTTGTTGTGGCTGACGATGAGGAACTGCGTGGCGGCCCGGGCCGGGGCGCCCTCGGGGTTGCCCGCGGTGCCCGCGCCGAACTCGCGCAGCATCGAGACGAAGCGTTCGACGTTGGCCTCGTCCAAGGCCGCGTCGGCCTCGTCGAGCATGCAGATGGGCGAGGGCTTCACCATGAAGAAGGCGAAGAGCAGCGCGATGGCCGTCAGCGTCTTCTCGCCGCCCGAGAGCTGCGAGAGGTTCTGCAGCTTCTTGCCGGGCGGCTGGGCGACGATGTCGACGCCGCTCTCGAGCATGTCCTCGGCGTTCGTGAGGATCAGGTCCGCCTCGCCGCCCTCGAAGAGCACCGCATAGAGCTTGCGGAAGTGCTCGCGCACCTCGGCGAAGGTCTGCCGGAAGTTCTCGCGGGTCGTCGCGTTGATCTTCGCGATGACCGAGCGCAGGTCGTTTTTGGCCTGGTCGAGGTCGTCGGTCTGGGCCTTCAAGGCGTCGCGGCGCTTGGTGAGCTCCTCGTACTCCTCGGGGGCGGCCATGTTGATGTTCCCGAGCGCGGCGATGCGCCGGCGCAGGAAGTCCAGGCGCTCGGCGTCGACGACCTCCGCCTCGGCGTACTTGGCCTTCGCGTCCTCATAGGAGAGCTGCCACTCGTCGCTCAGACGCTGGACGAGGAAGCCGCGCCGCGAAGAATCCTGCGACAGGCGCATCTCGCCCTGGTGCAGGTCGTTCTGGAGCGCGTCGCCCTCGCCCTTGCGGGCGTTGACGGAGGCGGTCAGCTCGTCGGCGGCGAGCGCCGTCTTCTGAGCCCGCTCGTGGAGCGCGGCGGCCTCGTTCTCGAGGGCGCCGAGCAGGGCGCGCAGCTCGTCGACGCGGGCGAGGGACTCGGCGCGCTGGCGCCCGAGCTCGCCCAGGCGCTCCTCCCAGCCCCGGTGTGCGGACCGGCGGGCCTCGC
>SCTT01000324.1 GCA_004322435.1 bacterium | reverse complement strand
GATGACGCGGCGTCCCGGAAGGACGTCGATGAGGACGAGCCGGTCCCCATGCCTCTGGATGCGCTCCGACACGAAACCCAGGGCCTGGCCCAAAGGCCGGGCCATGAAGTAAGCCCCTGACACCAGCACCGCCGCTCCGACCGCCATGCGCCAGGGGTCGCCGGTGGACGCCCCTTCCCAACCCAGGAAGACTCCATAACACGCCGGAAGGGGGGCCAAGGCCGCCACCACGCCGGCGCGGGCCCCTTTGAAACCTCCCGGGACCTCGACCTCGGGCCCCAGGGGCCCCTCTCTGACCTCCATCCCGGCAGTGTAGGCCCTGTCCCTCCTTTTCTCAAGTTCAGTGTCAGTGTTTCGGAATTTTCGGAAGTCGGCGATTTCCGAAAGTTCCGAAACACTGACACCAAAGGCTTCCTTTATAGGGGGGGCCCGTTTTCTTGGCCCTTTTCCCAGTTTGTGCTAGAATCCTCCCGTTGCGGCGCGGTAGCTCAGGGGTTAGAGCGGGCGTTTCATAAGCGCTAGGTCGCAGGTTCAATTCCTGCCCGCGCCACAGTTTGTCGTCTGTCGCATTCCGAGAGGAACCTAGTCCATGGCTGAAGCCCTCGTCGTCGCGTCGAAGGTGAAGGGAATCGTGAAAGAAGCGGGCCTGCGCACCGGCGGCGACTTCCTCGACGCGCTCTCGAGCCGCGTCGCCCAGATCGTCTCGGCCGCCATCGAAAAGGTCAAGTCCGAGAACAAGAAGAAGACCCTCGGCGCCGAGGACCTCTAGAAACCAGCCGCGCGGGGCCCCCGCCCGGGGGCCCCGCCGGCCGGCTTTCCCCATAGAGACCCCCTTGCCTACCTTCCGCGACTTCATGGAGACCGCGCTCTACGACCCCGAGCGCGGGTTCTACGCGACCCGGAAGCCGCAGGCCGACTTCTACACCGCGCCCGAGCTGCACCCGGCCTTCGCGAACATCCTCGCGGCCGAGATCGCACAGCGCCTGGCCAAGGTCCGCGAGCAGCGCCCCCGCTCCCCGCTCTTCGTCGTCGAGATGGGCTCCGGCACCGGCCGCCTGGCCCGCCAGGTCCTGACCGCGCTGCGCGACGAGCACCCCCGTTGGTTCCGCCGCATCCGCTACGTCTTGATCGAGCGCTCCGAGAAAGTCCTGCTCGACAGCATCTTCGACCTGCAGGACCTGGGCGCGGGCGTGATGGGCTACTCGGACCTCTCCGACATGCCCCCGGTCTGCGGCGTCTTCCTCTCTAACGAGCTCGTCGACGCCTTCCCCGTCCACGTGCTGACGAAGGCCCACGGGGAGGTGCGCGAGCTCCACGTCCGCCCGCGCCGCAAGCACGGCCGCAAGGACGGCGCGGTCAAGGCCGAGCCCGGCCCGCTCTCGAAGAAATCCCTCCTCAAGCACGCCCAGGCCGTCGCCCAGGACCTGCCGGAGGGGGGGACCCACGCAGTCTGCCTCGAGGCGGCCTCCTGGATGAGCCTCGTGTCGCGGCGCCTGAAGGCGGGCTCCGTCATCACCGTGGACTACGGCAAGCGCTTCAACCCGGGAGACCCGAACCCCCCGCGCGGCTTCCGCTCCCACAGCCATGTCGCCGACCTCCTGGCCGCCTCCGGCCGCCAGGACCTGACCGCCTCCGTGGACTTCCGCGCGCTCGAGGCCGCCGGGGCCGCCGCGGGCCTGACGACCGCCCTCTTCTCGCCGCTGTCGAGCTTCCTGCTCGAGCGCGGCATCCTGGGGCTCATGCCCAAGGGCGACAGCGCCGAGGCCTGGGCCGAGCGCGCCAAGGTCAAGACCCTCTTCCATCCCGAGGGGATGGGCGAGGCCTTCAAGGTCCTCATCCAAGAGAAAGGAGCCTCCCACTCATGATGCCGGATTACGCCCTCATCTTCGCCTTCGCCTTGGTCGCCGTCGGCTTCGCCGCGGTCTCGCTCGTCGCCTCCGCCCTGCTGCGGCCCTCGCTGCCGGACGCGGTCAAGCAGTCCACCTACGAGTGCGGCATCGAGGCCGTCGGCTCCACCGAGGTCAAGACCAACATCCGCTTCTACCTGTTCGCGCTCCTGTTCGTCATCTTCGACGTGGAAGCCCTGTTCGTCCTGCCCTGGGCCGTGACGGTCCGGGAGCTCGGGCCGGTCGCCTTGGTCGAGATGCTCGTTTTCCTCGTAGTCCTGTTCCTAGGCCTCGCCTACGCCTGGGGCAAAGGCGCGCTGGCCTGGGACATCCCCGTCAAGAAGAGGGCCGCATGAGCATCATCCTCGACAACCTGCCCGGCGTCGTCGGGTCCCTGCCCGGCGGCTCCGGCGTCATCGCCAAGGCCGACGACATGATCAACTGGGCCCGCAAATCCTCCTTGTGGCCCATGACCTTCGGCCTGGCCTGCTGCGCCATCGAGATGATGGGCGCCTACGCCTCCCGCTTCGACTTCGACCGCATGGGCGTCATCCCGCGCCCCAGCCCGCGCCAGGCCGACCTCATCATCATCGCCGGCACCGTGGTCAAGAAGATGGCCGACCCCATCATCCAGGTCTACAAGCAGATGCCGGAGCCCCGCTTCGTCATCTCCTACGGCTCCTGCTCCAACTGCGGCGGGCCGTACTACGACTCCTACTCGGTCGTGAAGGGCGTCGACAAGATCATCCCGGTGGACATCTACGTCGCCGGCTGCCCGCCCCGCCCCGAGGCCCTGCAGTTCGGCCTCCTCCAGCTCCAGAAGAAGATCGAGCAGATGCAGATGTCGCGCGGCGGCGGCGCCTCGCCGCAGCAGCTGAAGGGCTCCCGCGACATCGGGACGGCCGTATGAACGCGGCGGCCCCGATGACCAAAGACGAGCTCAAGGCCTCCTTAGAGAAGGTCTTCCCCGACGTCCAGCCGGCGAAGCTCCCCACGGGCGAGTACCTGACGCTGCGGCTGCCCTCGGCCGACCGCCTCGTGCCCGTCGTCGAGCTCCTGGTCAAGGGCCTGGGCTTTAACTACCTCGACATGGTCACCGCCACCGACTGGCTGGGCCCGGTGAGCCTGGCGGGCTTCATCCGCGAGCCGAACTTCAACGTGTTCCTGCCCGAGGGCGCGACGCCCCAGGCCGAGCCGGGCGGCAAGGTCGCCGGCGTCGACTACCGCGACGCCCTCGAGCTCACCTGGTGCCTGTCGAGCCTCCCGCGCGGCATCAAGGTCTTCCTCAAGCTCGACGTCCCGCGCAAGGGCGGCCGCGCCCCGAGCCTGATCCCCTTCTTTAAGACCGCGGACTGGCAGGAGCGCGAGGTCTACGACCTCTTCGGCGTGCGCTTCGACGGCCACCCGAACCTGACCAAGATCCTGACCCCCGACTTCACCGTGGGGCATCCGCTGCTCAAGGACTACGTGCACCAGAAGGACCGGTTCGACTAAAGAGCCCCCATGACCGAGACCACCCACCCCGCGCCGCAGACGCTCAAGTCCGACCAGCTCTTCGTCAACCTGGGCCCCCAGCACCCGTCCACGCACGGCGTGCTCCGCGTCGGCCTCACCATCGAGGGAGAGATCGTCGTCAAGGCCGTCCCCGAGATCGGGTATCTGCACCGCGGCACCGAGAAGCTCGCGGAGCTGCGCGGGTATCACCAGTGCGTCGTCATCTCCGACCGCTGGGACTACCTGTCGGCGATGAACAACAACCTGCTCTTCTGCCTCGCCTCCGAGAAGCTGATGAAGGTCGAGGTGCCCGAGCGGGCGTCGCACCTGCGCGTCATCATGTGCGAGCTCAACCGCATCGCCTCGCACCTGTTGTTCTTCGGCACCTTCGGCATCGACATGGGCGCCTTCACCGCGTTCCTGCACGCCTTCCGCGAGCGGGAGCTGGTGCTCGACCTCTTCGAAATGTCCTGCGGCGCCCGCCTGACCTACAACTACATCCGCCTGGGCGGCGTCATGAAGGACGTCGACGACAAGTGGCTCGCGAAGACGAAGGAGTTCCTCGAGTTCTTCAAGGCCCGCCTGCCGGAGTACGACGACCTGCTCTCCTTCAACCCCATCTTCCTCGACCGCACGAAGGGCGTGGGCCGGATCTCCGCCGAGCAGGCGCTGTCCTGGGGCCTGTCGGGCCCGATGCTGCGCGCCTCCGGCGTCTCCTACGACGCCCGCAAGTGGGAGCCCTACTGCACCTACGGCCAGTTCGCCTTCGACGTGCCCCTGGGCGAGCAGGGCGACTGCTGGGACCGCTACTACTGCCGCGTGCGCGAGATGCACGAGTCGGTGAAGATCGTCGAGCAGGCCATCGCGAAGCTCCAGCCCGGCCCCGTCCTCGGCAAGGGCGTGGCCAAGGTCCCCAAGCCGGTGTACGGGGAGGCCTACGCCCACATCGAGGGAGCCCGCGGAAACCTCGGCATGCATCTGGTCGCCGACGGCAACGGCGCGCCGTACCGCCTGCACCTGCGCGCCCCCAGCTTCATCAACCTCGCGATGCTGCAGGAGATCCTCGTCGGCGAGCGGATGTCGGACGTCATCGCCATCCTGGGCTCCACCGACATCGTGCTCGGCGAGGTGGACCGCTGATTCCGGTTTTGTTAGGATAGCGCTGAAAAATTCGATGGCCGACGAACCCAAACCCGAACCGACGACTCCTCCCGCCGCCGCCCCCGCGCCCGCCCCGGCCGCCGCTCCGGCTCCCGCGCCGGCCGCCGCCGCCGCCGCCCCGAAGCCCGCCGACAAGAAGGTCATCAAAGAGCTTCCCAAGGTCGTCTATAACGACGACTCCGGGATGCTCCTCAAGACGACCCGGCTCTGGCCCACCGACGTCTGGCCCAACCCCTGGGCGCTGCCGCGGTACCGGATGGGCGCGGTCAAGCTGGCCGTGCTGACGGCCATCCTCTTGGGAACGGCGGTCGGCCTCGGCGAGATCTCCGCCTACGCGGGCCCGGCCAAGGTCTTCCTCGAGGCCCGGCTCGCCCTGCTCGGAGCCCCGGAGTGGGCCTTCCCGCTGACCTGGATCGCGGTCAAGCTCCTCATCGTCGTCCACATCGTCATCCTCTCGCCCATCTTCCTCGTCTGGTGGGAGCGCAAGATCTCGGCCCACATGCAGTCGCGCTTCGGCCCGATGTACGTCGGCGGCTTCCACGGCTGGCTCCAGACCGTCGCCGACGGCATCAAGCTCCTCTTAAAGGAGAACGTGACCCCGAAGGACGCCGACGTCTGGGTGCACACCTTGGCCCCGGCCGTCGTCGTCGCGCCCGCGCTGCTCGCCTTCGCCCCGGTCTGCTTCGGCAAGGACCTGGCCGCGGCCGACATCGACGTGGGGCTCGTCTACATCTTCGCGATGGCCGGCGTCTCGGTCGTCGGCATCATGATGGCCGGCTGGGGCTCGGGCAACAAGTACTCGCTCTTGGGCGGCCTGCGCTCGGCGGCCCAGCTCGTCAGCTACGAGCTGCCGCGCATGTTCGCCATCGTCCCGGTCATCATGTTCGCCGGGAGCCTGAACCTGTCGGCCATCGGCGAGGCCCAGGCCGGCTACTGGCTGGGCGTCGTGCCGCGCTGGTACATCTTCTACCCCGTCGTCGGGCAGCTCTCCTTCCTCATCTTCCTCATCGCCTCGGTCGCCGAGACCAACCGCATCCCCTTCGACATCCCGGAGGCCGAGTCCGAGCTCGTCGCGGGCTTCCACACCGAGTACTCCGGCATGAAGTTCTCGCTGTTCTTCCTGGCCGAGTACGCGTACATGTTCCTGGCGTGCTGCCTGGCCTCCTCCTTCTTCTTCGGCGGCGGCGCCGCCCCCGCGGCCTTCCTCGAGGGCGTGCTGCCGAGCTGGGCCTGGTTCATGGCCAAGGCGATGACCCTCGTGTTCGTGTTCTTGTGGTTCCGGTGGACGTTCCCGCGGTTCCGCGTCGACCGCCTGATGGACTTCAACTGGAAGTTCCTGCTGCCCTGGTCGTTCGCGAACGTGGCGTTGGCCGGCCTGTACGTGATGTTCTAGACCATGATCGACTACTTCTCCGAAGTCTTCGGCGCCTTCTTCGCCATCCTCAAGGGGATGAAGGTGACCTTCGTGACCATGTGGAAGCCGGCCATCACGGTGCAGTACCCCACCGAGAAGCTGGTCCCCTACTCGGGCTTCCGCGGCGCGCTGCTCTTCGACGCCGAGACCTGCATCTCCTGCAACCAGTGCGTGAAGGCCTGCCCCTCCTATTGCATCCAGCTCGAGAACGCGACAAACGAGGCCGGCAAGAAGGTCGCGAAGGTCGCCTGGTACTCGATCGACTTCGGCAAGTGCAACTTCTGCCGCCTCTGCGAGGAGTCCTGCCCCACCAAGCCCCGCGCGGTGTGGCACTCGAAGGACTACGAGCTGACGTTCTTCCGCCGCGACGAGATGGTGCGCTGCTGGAAGAAGGGCTTCGACTTCGTCGGGATGTACTGGGACCGCGCCGCGCAGGCGTTCAAGAAGCCCGAGGGGCAGGTCCAGATCGAGACGACCCAGGAACGGTTCAACTAAGATGGAACGCATCGCCTTCTACAGCCTGGCCGCCGTGACCCTGTTCTCCGCGCTGGGCGTCGTCACTTTGCGCAACGTCCTGCACTCGGCCCTGCTCTTGGGCCTGTGCCTCGCCGGGGTCGCGGGGCTCTTCGCCTCGCTCGGCGCCGACTTCCTCTTCGCCTCCCAGATCCTCATCTACGTCTCCGGCATCGCGGTCCTCGTCCTCTTCGTCGTCCTGCTCGCCGGCCGCCATTCCGAGCTGCACCTGCGCCAGACCAACCGCAACTGGCTGCCCGCCCTGGCCGTGGCCGGCACCGTCCTCTGGGGCCTCTCCAAGGTCGGCGAGGGCTTCCGCGGCGTCGCCGCCGACTCGACTCTGCGCCCGACGACCCGGCTCTTGGGCAAGCTCCTGATGGACGACTACGCGGTCCCCTTCGAGCTGGTGTCCTTGATCCTCATCGCCGCCCTCGTCGGGGCCATCGTCTTCACCCGCCCC
>SCTT01000323.1 GCA_004322435.1 bacterium | reverse complement strand
TCTCCGGCAGCCACGAAGTCCTTTAGGTTGCAAACGGAGACTTCTCCGTAGTTAAGACGGCAGGCCTTCCAGGCTCCACGCGCCGACAAGTGGCGGCGGATCGGGGATAGGTCGAGTTGGACATCGACATCCAAATCTCGGACGAACATTCGGCAAGAGGAGTCCCGCAACCCGGCAGGACATCGAACCCGTCCGTGGAACTCCTTCCAGAAGCGATATGGGACGTTGAGCCGCTGCTCGCTGTAATGAATTGCCGATGCCGCTTGGACGTCGGCCCCAAGGAGAAGTAGCCGCCCGTTGAGCTCGAGCAGACGCTCAAAGGTTGAGCCCGGGTCGAATGCCGACGGGGTATCCCGGCCGGCCAGGTCTCGAGCCGCGGGGCCGATGGCGGCGAAAGATTGGAGGGGGTGGGGCGAGCGCATGGCGCGCCCATCCCGGCGCACGAGTTCCGAGAATACCCCGAGTTCGGAGGGCGTCGTAGCGGGATCGTACTCCTGGCCGCGGCAAAAGCCGAAATTGAATGTGGGCACCACGATGTTGCCTTTAGGGCCGAGGCTCGCTTCAAGCGCTCTAAGATACATGCCCGGTCCGCCCTCAGGGACCCCGAGGAACTGGAGGGCGGAGTGTACAAGCAAGGTGTCCGCGGCGCAAATCCCCAATTCCGCGAGCAGGCTGCGTACTTCGATCTCGGAGATCTGGCGCATCCTACCGTCGGAATGCCTTGGTCAGTTGTCGAAGGCGAACTTGGAACCCTTGGCTTTCCCAAAACTTCAAGCCAGCCTCATTGCCAGTGATTACCTGCACCTCCACCGACAGCGCGCCGGCCGAGCGCAACCCCGCGAGCGCGACATCGGCCAACTTTCCGGCCAATCCCCGGCCCCTTGCGGAGTCATCGATGTAGATATCGCTGATCTCGCCGATCAGGCCTCCCCCATAGATTGCCGGGGCTTGCTTGATCCGGGCCAAAGCGAAGCCGACGACGCGACCGCCGTCCTCAGCCACCCAAAGGAAGCTAAACCGGCCGAGCGTTCGCTCGAAGGAGGCCACCCATTTGGCGGCGGCACCCGAAGTTCTTGGGATGTCGAGCCCGAGGCCTCGGTGGAATTCATCCAGACGGGACCAAAGCTTGGCGACCTTTTTGAGGTCTGAGACCGACGCGGGGCGGACCGCCGCAAGATTCACGCGAGCGCTTTTCGGATGACGCCCGGCCATCGCTTGGGGTCAAGGCCCTTCTGCGCCAGGAAGGCGTAGGCCATACGCTCAAGGCCGAATGCGGCGCACCCGGTGTGGGCCGGAGCGCCATCGGCGGCCGTAATGTTCAGCGCCCGTCCAAAATGGTCCTGGTGGTAGTTGTAAGACCCCACGGCGAGGGTCGCCTTCTTGAAGGGAAGCGCCGCCCGAATCTCGAACTTCAGCTGGAATGCGTCCTGGAAAGCTGCCTGCTTGTCCTCCCCGAGGAAGAATGGGTCGTTTGCCGTCTCGACCCGATAAGCCAGTTCCATGTCCCTCAGGACGCGGAAAACGGCCAATCGGGCAGCCTCACGCAGATCGGAAGAGC
>SCTT01000322.1 GCA_004322435.1 bacterium | reverse complement strand
AGCGAGGTCAACCAGCTGGTCACCGGCGGGGACCTCGCTCTTCAAGCACCCCAACAAGACGATGAGGCCCTTCGCGTGCTGGGCCAGGATCTCCTTGTCGATGCGCGGGTCGTAGTAGTAGCCGTCGAGGAAGCCCTTCGAGGAGAGCGCCATCAGGTTCTGGTAGCCCTCGAAGTTGCGCGCGAGGACGGTCAGGTGGCAGTTCTCCTTCTGGGAGCCCGACTTCTCGAGGCGGGACTTCTTGGCCAGATACATCTCGCAGCCCACGATGGGCTTGATGCCGACCTTCTTGCAGTTGGTGTAGAACTCGACGGCGCCGTAGAGGTTGCCGTGGTCGGTGAGGGCCAGGGCCTTGGTCCCGCCCTGCGCGAGGCGTTTCAAGGCCTCGGAGGGGCCGCCGTCGTGGTCGGTCAGCCGGATCGTCCCGTCCATCAGGGAGTACTCCGAGTGGTTATGGAGGTGGACGAAGGGGGTGGCCGGGGTCGCGCTCATGACTGTGCTATGATTCCGTCGTGCTCAAAAGCTTCGTCGAGAGCGTCGTGCGGCGGCGTCTCGTGCACCGCGGGCGCGCCATCGACTTCTACGCCGACGAGGTCCGCCTCCCCGACGGCAAGAAGGCCTTCCGCGAGTACGTCGGGCACCCGGGCGCCGTCGCCGTCGTGCCCTTCCTCGACCCCGAAACGGTCGTCCTCGTGCGCCAGTACCGCTACCCGGTCGGGGCGGTGACTTGGGAGATCCCGGCCGGCAAGCTCGACAAAGGCGAGCCGCCGCTCAAGTGCCTGCGCCGCGAGCTCGTCGAGGAGACCGGCTACACCGCCCGCCGGGTGCGCCGCCTGATGACCTTTTGGCCGGCCCCGGCCTTCTCCAACGAAAGCCTCCACATCTTCCGGGCCGACGGGCTCGCCGCGGGCCGGGCGCGGCCCGACGACGACGAGTTCATCGAGGCGCGGCCGGTGGCGCTCAAGGCCGCGCTGGGCTGGGTGCGCTCTGGAAAGATCAAAGACGCCAAGACCGTCATCGGGCTCCTGTCCTGCGCCCTCGACGGCCAGGGCTGATTATAACAGATAAGGCTTCTCCCTCATGACCCCCGAGGAGATCGCCTCATTCAAGCCGTTCTTGGGCCGGATCCCGTTGTTCAAGGACCTCTCGGCCGCCGACTTCGACAAGGTGGCGGCGATGCTCAAGCCCCTGTCTTTGCCCAAGGGCGCCGTCCTCTTCCAGCAGGGCGACGCGGCCGACTCCTTCTACGTGATCACCTCCGGCCAGCTGCAGCTCCGGGCCGAGCGCGGCGGGCGCACCCACGTCATAGGCTTTCGCTCGCGCTCCGACACCGTGGGCGAGACGGCGCTGCTCTCCGGCGAGCCCCGGGCCTTCACCGCGGTGCTCGACACCTCCTGCGAGTTCCTGGTGCTCTCGAAGGCCGACTTCTCGGCCGCGCTGGCGGAGAGCCCGGCGCTCCTGCTGCAGCTCTCGCGCTCCTTGTCGGTGCGCCTGTCCCAGGAGGCGCGCCTGGGCCGCGGCAAGCGCCCCCAGCCGCGCCTGATCGCCCTCGTCTGCGCGCTCGGGGAGGACGACCGGGCGGCCTTCGCGGCCGCGACGGCGCTGTCTTTGGCCGAGCAGACCCGCAAGCGCGTGATCCTCGTCGAGCTGGACCCCAAGGCCGGGGCGAGCGCCAAGGCGCTGGGCCTGGCCGGCAAGGCCGTCGGCGAGGACGACCTGCACGGGCGCGACCTGCGGGACCCCAAGGTGCTCGCCGACATCCTCGAGCGCCATCCCTCGGGACTGGGGGTCCTGAGCGTCGCCCCGTCGACGCTCTCCGGCCGCCTCTACAAGAGCCTGTTCCTCCTCTACAACCTGCTGCGCGACAACTCCGACTACGTGCTGATCGCCGCCCGCGGCGCCGGCGGCGAGGTCGAGCGCACGGCGCTGGCGGAGGCCGACCAGTGGGTGCTGGCCGGCTCGGCGGGGGGGCTGACCGACTTCATCGCGCGCCGAGCCGAGCTCGAGGCCTTCACGCCGGCCCCCAAGCGCACGCTCGAGGTCTGGCTCGGCGCCTCGGCCCCGGGCGAGCTCGTCCTCTCCTCGGGCCGCGAGTGGACCCGCATCGCCTGGCCGGCGGGCTTCGGGGAGGCCGCGCGCGCCGACGCCGCGGCGGCGCTGGCCAGGTTCCCGGCCGCGCGGGCCGGCGTCGACGGCCTGGCCCGCCGCTTCGCGCGCTTGCGGGTGGGCTTGGCCTTGGGGACCGGCGCGGCGCTCGGCTACGCGCTCATCGGCGTCGTCAAGGCCTTCGAGCGCGCCGGCATCCCCATCGACTGCCTCGCCGGCACCTCCATCGGCTCGGTCGTGGGCGGCCTGCACGCGCTGGGCCTGACCGGCGCCGAGATCGAGCGCATCGCCGTCGGCGTCGACAAGGCCTGGGTGTGGGAGAACCTCTTCTGGGACATCACCGTCCCGCGCTCGGGGGTCTTCGCCGGCACGACCCTGCACCGCTTCCTGCGCTCCTACTTCGAGGACCGCGAGTTCCACGAGCTGCCGCTGCCCTTCGCCTGCGTCGCGACCGACATCGAGACCGGCGAGGCCGTCACCTTCCGCGAGGGCCGCGTCGTCGACGCGGTGCGCGCCTCCTGCGGCATCCCGCTCGTGTTCCAGCCCTTCCCGCACCAGGGCCGCTTCCTCGTCGACGGCGGCCTCGTCGACCCCGTGCCCATCCGCGTGACGAGCCAGATGGGGGCCGACATCCTCGTGGCGGTGAACCTGACGATGCCCGCGGGCGCGCGGAAGTCCTCCCTGCGCGAGCGGCGGCTGGGCGAGGCCGTCCTCGAGCTGGACCTCGAGCGCATCAAGGAGCTGACGCTGCCCAAGGCCCTGCAGGCCCCCAACTTCATGCAGGTCTTCTTCCAGATGATCTACACGATGGAGTACGAGATCGCCAAGTCGCGCTCGGCGATGGCCCACGTCAACATCCACCCCGACTTGACCGGCTTCTCGTGGACCGAGATGCACCGCGCCAAAGAAATCATCGAGGCCGGCGAGAAGGTGGCCGAGGCGGCGCTGCCCAAGGTCAAGGCGCTTTTGCCCTTCTTCGCCGGGCGCGGCGACGCCGACCTCGGCGGGCGCACCTGGTAAGCCTTTGACCTCGCTCTTCGCAGCGGCGTCCCTCGTCAACGCCGTCCTCCTCTTCCTCGTCCAGCCCATGACGGCCAAGGCCCTCTTGCCGGCCTTCGGCGGGACCGCCGCGGTGTGGACCACGTGCATGCTCTTCTATCAAGCCCTGCTCCTGGGCGGGTATTACTACGCCCATCGGCTCGGGCGGCTCCCTCCGCGCGCGCAGGCCGCCGTGCACCTGGCGCTCTTCGCCGTCGCCGCGTTCGCGCTGCCTCCCCTGCCGCCCGCCGGCTGGGCGCCGGCCGCCGGGGCCGGGGTCGGGACCTTGCTCCTGGCGCTGGCCCGCGCCGCGGCCCTGCCGTTCTTGGTCCTCGCGGCGGGCGCGCCGCTACTCCAGCGCTGGTTCGCCCGGGCCGGAGGCGAGCGGGGCCGGGACCCCTACTTCCTCTACGCGGCGAGCAACGTGGGGAGCTTCCTGTCGCTGTTGGCCTACCCGTTCGCCGTCGAGCCGCGCCTGAGCCTGCCCGCGCAGGCGCGCCTG
Source organism: bacterium (assembly GCA_004322435.1). GTDB lineage: Bacteria > Elusimicrobiota > Elusimicrobia > UBA1565 > UBA1565 > SCTT01. The sequence goes on along the minus strand of SCTT01000322.1, from coordinate 5,398 downwards.
TGGTCCTGGGGCTTCGGCTTGACCGCCCTCGTCTGGGCCGTCTGCGCGCGGTCGGCGTCGGGAGCCGACGCTCTTCCGGAGCCGGCCGAGCGGTCCTCCTGGCGCGAACGGCTCCTTTGGGTCGTTCTCGCCGGCGTCCCCTCGAGCCTGATGCTCGGCGTGACGAGCCACCTGACGGTCAACATCGCGCCGGTGCCGCTGCTGTGGGTGGTGCCGCTGGCGGTCTATCTCGCGACGTACGTCGGGGCGTTCTCGTCGGCCGGCCCGGCCGTCACCGCCTGGTGCGCGCTGGCGGCGCCGCTCATGGGACTCTCCTGGGCGTTCTCGGGGGCCTTCTTCATGGGGACTTGGCCCCAGATCCTCCTCCATCTGGGCGTGCTGGCCGTCCTGGCCGGCGCGCTCCACGGCCGGCTGGCCGCGTCGCGGCCGCCGGCTTCGCGCCTGACCGAGTTCTATCTGTGCGCCGCCGCCGGCGGCGTGGCCGGCGGGCTCTTCAACGGGCTCTTCGCCCCGCTGGCGTTCTCGGGCCTCCACGAGTACGCCTGCGCCGTCGTGGCCGCGATGGCGCTGCTCCCCGACGAGGCCCTGCCGCCCCGGCCGGAAGGCGACGCCGGAGAGGGGCTGCATTGGTCGAGCGTGGCTCTACGCGTCTCGGCGGCGACCTTGGCCTTGACGATGCTCGGGGAGTGGCCGTGGCCGGGGCAGGTCTGGGCCCGGGTCTCCGGGGGGCGCCTCGGTCCCGAGTTCTTCGACGTGCTGACCGCCGTCTACCGCCTCCTCGTCCCCGGCGCGCTGGCCTACCACCTCGCGCGCCGCCCCGCCGACCTGCGGGCGGCCTTCGGGGTGATGCTGGCCGTGGTGGCCGCCCGCCAGTCCGTCCTCGAGTCCAAATCCGTCGTCGAGCGTCAGCGCAACTTCTACGGGGTGCTGACGGTCAAGCGCCATGAGTCGGAGCGGTGGATGACCCTCACGCACGGCGACACCATCCACGGGCGCCAGTCGCTCGACCCCGCGCGGCGCGCCGAGCCGCTCACCTACTTCCATCCCACCGGCCCCGCCGCGGACGTCTTCGCCGCGGCGCGGGCGTTCGCCGCGCGGCGCTTCGCCGTCGTGGGCCTGGGCGCCGGCACCTTGGCGGCCTACCTGGGGCCCGGCGACGAGCTGGCCTTCTACGAGCTCGACCCGGACGTGGAGCGCTTCGCGCGCAAGCACTTTTCGTACCTGGCCGACGCCGAGGCGCGCGGGGCGAAAGTGACGACGGTGGCGGGCGACGCGCGGCTGAGCCTGAACGCCGGTGGGACCTTCGACCTGCTGGTCGTCGACGCCTTCTCGTCGGACTCCATCCCGGTGCATCTGGTGACGCGGGAGGCGGTGCAGCTGTATCGTCGACGGCTCTCGCCGAAGGGGCTGATGGCCTTCCACGTCACCAACCGCCACCTGCGCCTCGCGCGGGCGTTCGCGCGGCTGGCGGCGGAAGAGGGGCTCTACGCCGCGCGGCGCAAGGACGACGACTCCTCCGCGCGGGGGAAGAACACCTCGGAGTGGGTGGTGCTGGCGCAGACGCCGGAAGGGCTGACCCCGCTCGCGAAGCTCGGCACCTGGCAGGGCATCGCGCCGGTGGCCGGGGACCCGCTGTGGACGGACGACTTCTCGAGCCTCCTGCCGCTCCTTAAGTAAGGGTACAATCCCCCCGTGGCCCGCGAAGCCCCCTGTCCCTCCTGCGGCGCGCCGGTGCGCTTCCTCTCGAGCGTGGCCCTGCTGGCCGTCTGCCCGCACTGCCGCAGCCAGCTCTTCCGCCAAGACCTGAACCTCGAAGCCCTGGGCAAATCCGCCGAACTCGTCCAAGACGGCAGCGTCATCCAGGTCGGCACCGAAGGCCGGTTCCGCAACGTCGCGTTCGCGGCGGTCGGGCGCCTGCAGATGCGCTTTGACGACGGGCTCTGGAACGAGTGGTTCTTGGTCTTTGACAACGGCGACCAGGGCTGGCTCGGCGAGGCGCAGGGCAAGTACGCGGTGAGCTTCCGCCGCGACCCGGACTCCGCCCTGCCGTCCTACGACGAGCTGGCCGTCGGGCGCAAGCTCACGCTGCAGGGCAAGGCCTTTGAGGTCGTCGACCTGCGCACCGCTGAGTACCTGGCCGCCGAGGGGGAACTCCCCTTCAAGGCCCCGCTCGGCGAGAAGGCATCGCTGGCGGACCTGACCGCCGAGGGCGGCGGCTTCGCGACCCTGGATTATTCCGAGGAGAAGCCCCTCCTGTTCTTCGGCCAGTGGGCGACGCCCGAAGAGCTGGCGCTCAAGAACCTGCGCGTGCCCGAGGGCTGGTGAGCGCCGCCGCCCAGAAATTCCCCTGCCCCGGCTGCGGCTCGCCGCTCGAGGTGCGCGCCGCCGGCCGCACGCAGTCGGTCGCCTGCGGCTATTGCGGCGCGGTGGCCGACGCGCAGGACCCTGCGCACAAGCTCCTTTCCAAATACGCCTCGGCCGTCCGCTACGAGCCGCTCATCCCCCTGGGGACGCGCGGCGTGCTGCGCGGCGAGAAATGGGAGTGCATCGGCTACATGCGCCGCGCGGTGCGCTACTACGGCGTCGACTACGAGTGGGGCGAGTATCTGCTGCACAACCCGCTCAAAGGCTTCCGCTGGCTCGTCGAGGCCGACGGGCACTGGACTTTCTACGAAACGCTGACCGAAGGCCCGCAGGGGGCCCCCAAGTGAACTGCCCCGGCTGCGGCGCGCCGATGGAGGCGCGCGACTTCGACGGGAAGACGCAGGTCGACTTCTGCCCCGGCTGCCTGGGCGTGTGGTACGACCTGGCGGATTTGGCGGTGCCTTTGGACCTGGCCGAAGGGCGTTCCGGCCAGCGCCGCTGCCCGCGCGACGGCGCGGCGATGATGGCGGGACGCCTCGAAGGCACGAAGGTCGAGGCGGACCGCTGCCTCACCTGCGGCGGGTTCTATCTGGACGCCGGCGAGGTGCAGAAGCTCCGTCAGCAGCTGGGCGTCGACAAGCTGGTCGGGGAGAAGTGGACGGCCCCGCCCCTGCCCGCCCCCGGGGCCTCGCGCGCGCAGCCGTCGCCCAAGCCCGCGCCGCGCGGCGAGCGCGAACGCAAGCGCGAGCGCGCGCAGGCCGCGACCGCCGAGCCGCGCGACTCCTCCTCCGCCGCCAACCCCGACTCGGCCTCCGCCCCGGTCCAGTTCCGGGAGGGGCGCACGTACCGCCACTTCCAGACCTCCTGGCCCAAGGTCACCTACGTCCTGGGCGAGTTCCCCTGGCAGGTCAAGGTCGGCGACGAGGCCCAGACCCGGGACTTCATCTGCCCGCCCTACCTGCTCTCGCAGGAGACCACCCTCTCCGACAAGACCTGGTCGCACGGCGAGTATCTGGAGCCCTCGGAGGTCCAGGCGGGCTTCGGGCTCTCCGGCGAGCTTCCGGCGCGGCGCGCCGCCGCCCCCGCCCAGCCCAACCCGCACGAGGAGAGCTGGTCCTTCCTCAAGGTCTGGGGCAGCCTCGCCGCCGTCGCGGCGGTCGCCCTGTTCGCCGGCTTGGCGATGCGCGCGGAGAACACGGTCGTCTTCAGCCAGGACTACGCGGTGGACCTCTCCTCGGGCACCGAGCACGCCTTCGTCACCCCCGAGTTCGACCTGCCCGGCCGCCCCTCGAGCGTGCGCGTCGACGTCGAGTCCAACGTCTCGAACTCCTGGGCCTTCCTGCGCATGGCGCTCATCGACGCGGAGACCGGCACGGCCCAGCACTTCGAGCGCGAGGTCAGCTACTACTGGGGCACCGACGACGGGGAGTCCTGGAGCGAGGGCAGCCGCTCGGACACGGTCTATCTCTCGCGCGTGCCGCCGGGGCGCTACTACGTGCACGTGGACCCCGAGGCTTCGGGCTCCTTCTCCTTCAAGCTCCGCGTGACCCGGGACTCCCCGCGCGCGTTCCACCTCTTCGTGGCCGTGGGCCTGCTGCTACTCCCCTTCGGCTGGACCTGGGCCCGGCACCACGTCTTCGAGGTCTCGCGCTGGGCCGAGAGCGACCACCCGATGACATCCTCCTCCGACGACGAGGACGACGAATGAGGCGCTTCTACCCGCTCTACGCCGCGGCCGTCCTCGGCTGGCTCGGTTGGGCCTGCGTCTACGGCTTCTCGTTCACGGACGTCGACGAGGTGAAGTCGGTCCCGAAGAGCGTCCGCGAGAACCCCGGCTCCTACCGCTCCCATTACCGCGCCTACTACCGCACCTATACAGGAAAATGACCACGGAGGTCCCCATGCGCACCATCCTCGACCCGAACCACCTCGCCGCGGCCGTCGTCTACGCGGCGCTCGGCATCGCCGTCTTCGCCGCGGGCTTCGCTGTCACCGACAAGCTGACGCCCTACGACCTCTGGAAGGAGCTCATCGAGAAGCAGAACCGCGCGCTGGCCACGGTCGTCGGCGCCGTCGCGGTCGCCCTCGGGCTCATCATCGCCGCCGCCATCTCGGGCTAGCGTGACGCTGGCGCTGTACGCCTCGGTCGTCGTCATCGCCGTCTGCGGGCTCGTCTACGAGCTCGTGGCCGGCGCGTTGGCGAGCTACCTGATGGGCGACAGCGTGCTGCAGTTCTCCACCGTCATCGGCGCGTACCTGTGCGCGATGGGCGTGGGCTCTTGGCTCTCGCGCTTCATCGGCAAGGGGCTGCCGGCGCGGTTCATCCAGGTCGAGGCGCTGTTGGGCTTGGTCGGCGGGTATTCGGCGGCGCTCCTGTTCGCGGCCTTCCCGCATGTCGCGGGCTTCCGCATCCTCCTCTACGGCGTCGTCGCCGCGGTGGGGACCTTGGTCGGCCTCGAGATCCCGCTCCTCATGCGCATCCTCAAGGAGCGCATGGAGTTCAAAGACGTCGTGGGCCAGGTGCTCGCGCTCGACTACGCGGGCGCGCTGGTGGCCTCGCTCTTGTTCCCGCTCGTCCTCATCCCCAAGCTGGGGCTCATGGCGACCGCCTTCACCTTCGGCATCGCCAACGCGGCGGTGGGCCTGTGGGGCGTGTCGGTGTTCGGCGAGGCCCTGCCCGGCCGCGCCGCGCTGCGCGCGCAGTGCCTGGCCGTGCTGGGCCTCCTCGTCGGCGGCCTGGTCTTTTCCGGCGAGATCACCGCGTTCGCCGAGGCGGGGCTCTATTCGGACGAGGTGCTGCTCGCGCGCTCCTCGCGCTACCAGCGCATCGTGCTGACGCGCTGGAAAGACGACGTGCGCCTGTACCTCAACGGCCACCTCCAGTTCGCCTCGCGCGACGAGTACCGCTACCACGAGGCCCTGGTCCACCCGGGGCTCTCGGGCGTGCGCGACCCCAAGCGCGTGCTGATCCTGGGCGGGGGCGACGGGATGGCGGCGCGGGAGGTCCTCAAGGACGCGCGCGTGGGTTCCGTGA
>SCTT01000321.1 GCA_004322435.1 bacterium | reverse complement strand
GAGACGCCGGTCAACGTCTCCGGAGCATCCGCTTTGCCGGAATGGTACGGGATGAGGTTGACGATGTCGACCTTCGGCATCAGATCAATGCCACCCGCTTGAAATACGCCTCGCCTTGGACACGAATCTGCTGCGCGGCCAGGAAAGGGATGAGTGGTTCGGGCAGGATTTCGATCCGAGCCCCCAATCCCTTCGCCAAGCGCTCGAGCGTCCTGGCTCTCGGGTTGGCGCCCGCCTTCTCCAGGCGGGCTACTTCGGGTTGGGCGAGCTTAGTGCGCTTCGAGAGCGCCAGTTGCGACAGCCCGCGGAAGTTCCGTAGCGCGCGAAGCTGCGAGGTGATTGGCAGCTTCATGACTTCGCCCAAGAACAGGGTACGGAAGGCCTCGTCCTCTCGCATGCTCTCATGCAGGAACTTGTCGAGGCCGCTTTCGGTCCGCTTCGTGCGCCTCATCGTGACAGCACCTCCTTTGCCCTCTTCCGGATCAGGTCCAGGTCGCGCTTCGGAATCTTCGTCGTCTTCTTCTCCAGGCTGTGGATGAGCCAGACATCCCCTCGTGCGGCGCAGAAGTAGATCCGATACTGAACACCCTCGAACGGCCGGCGCAGTTCCCACACCGAACCCGGCACCCCGACCACCCGCTCGATGCTGATCTGCTGGGAGGCCAACCCTTCCTCCTGGAGCAGCCGAAGGTCGAGGCCAAGACGGGCCGCCGCGGCCTTCCTGTTCGGGTCCTGCTTAAGCCTCCGCAGATGGTCGCGAACCGGCCCGTCATCCCCGGAGGGATAGAACTGGACGCGGAACATCGCGGAGTCGTCCTCAGTATAACACATAGCTTATATCAGTCAAGACCTATTGCAGCGTCGACTTGCCGCCGTTCTGCGACAGGAGCGGGCGCTCCTGTCTCGGAGCGTTGACGAACCTCAGCAAGGAGCCGCAGAAGCGCCGGAACGCGGCTTGCTGCTCGGCGCCGAAGCGCTCGACGCTCGGGCGGTACCGGTGCGGGCCGTGGATGTTGCAGTAGGTCAGAATGCCTCCGTCCACTGCCGCCACCGGGAGAGCACGTCTCGATAGACCTGCGCGGCGAGGAACTTGGGCAGGTCATTGGCGCTCTTCAAGGCCGCGAAGGCGATGCGGTGCTGGAAGACGAAGTCCAGGGAGGCGTTCACCAAGTCGCTCGTCGTCATCGGCGGCTCGGCGGGGTGGAGCCGGGCCTTGTTGAACGCTTTGCGGATCTCGTCCATCCGCTCGACGTGCTCGACCCGCAGGAGCAGCTTCTCATGCTTGTTGCTGTAGAGCTCCGAGAACCCTCCCCGGACTTCAGGCACGGGCTCCACTGACTTCGTAGCCGGCGCGGCCGGCTTGGCCGCGTAGTTCTCCAGGCAGTAGGCGTCCGGGCCGCGGATGATCTCGAGCTGCATCGCTAGTACTCCAGCCGCTGGTTCACGTAGACGCGCAGCCCGGTGTCGGCGTCCACCGTGATGCTGGTCGTCACCTGCTGGCGCTCCATGTCCAGTTCGCGTAGCGCCTCCTGCGAGACGCCCTGCGCGGCCTGGGCGGCGATGGGGCTGATGCCGGTGATGTTGAGGGCCGCCTGGGTGCCCGAGACGACGGAACGCAGCACAGTGTTCGCCACGGCCGAGTCCTTGTGTGTCTCCACCTTGCCCTTGAGGCCGGCCGAGCCGTCGAGCGAGAGGGCGATGGCCGGCAGCCTGACCTCCTCTCCATCCGGGAAGACCAAGGTGTGGAAGTTGATGAGGACGCGGTCGTGGCTCTTTTGGACCGTGACCGCGCCGATGACACGAGTCTCGGCCGGGACCACGACGCGCTTGAGGTAGCTGATGTCCCGCTCGACGACCGCGATGGCCGGCGTCTCCACGTTGTAGGAGTAGACGGCGTTCTCCAGGCGGGCGGGAAACGAGAATCCCGTCGGCAGGAAGTAGTTGGCCTTAAGGGGCGTCTTCTGGGCCACCCCCTTCCAGGGCTCGGGCGCCTCCCGCGTCCGGAAGAGGCGTTCGGCGCCTGGCGACTGGGCGAGCGCGCGACCTCCCCCCACCAGGATGGCGGCCAGCAGAGCCGCGGCGCGTTTAGACCATCTCATAGTGATGCAGGAACTGGAAGAAGGCCTTCCGGTAGACTTCCTTGGCGATGACATGACGCACCTCCTCTGTGCTGGTCAGGGTCCGCAGGTTGAGCGTGTGCTCGAAGGCGAAGTCCAAGCAGGCGTTGATGATGTCAGACATGCTTAGGGGCGTCGTGCGGTTGGGGTTGTGGCGGTTGAACTCCGTCACGAGCCTGCGCAGCTCCGCCAAGTGTTCCTCGCGCAGAACGAACTTCTGCCCCTGCACGATGTAGATGCTGTCGTAGTCTTTCTTGAACTGGAAGCGGAACGGCAGCTTGGGAGGCTTCGCCTCGGAGGGAGCGGGCGGCTCCGCGGGGCGCTCCAGAGCGTCAAGCATCGCGCGCGTCGGCGGTTGCGGAGGCCGCGCGGTAGGTCCCAATCCTTCCTTGAAGAGCTCGGTCAGCGTGTCCATGGTTTTAGAAGGGATACTGGACCGGGGCGTCGATGACTCGGCCTCTCTCCCTATCCTCCTTGAGTGTGATTTTGACCTTGGCACCGGCCTTGGCCTCGAAGACGACGAGTCCTTCGCGGGTCCGACCGGGCTCCACGAACAACCGGAAGTACGACCTGAGCGTGACGTAGTCGGGCCCCGCGTACGCAGACAGTTCCTTGATGAAGAAGTCCTCCCCCGTCCGGTTCGTCACCGTCACCTTCGCGATGTAGCGGCCTTGCCACCGACAGATTCCCGCCACGCGGAGCAGGACCTTGTCCCCCGCCGCCTTGCCGTCCAAGAGCAGTTTCGACGCCTCGCCCTCGAACGCGTCCCGGATGAGGTCCGCCGAGTATGCCTCCAGCGGGACCGACTCATCCTTGCGAGGCAGCGCGGGCTGGGGCAGCCCCTCGATGGGCGAGGGGGCGGAGCTGACCGCGACCGCGGGCTCGGGCGCGCTCGGTCCCGTGGGGCGAACTTCGGCTGGCCGGTGCCGCTTGGATGTCCTGCTCCCGGACTTGGCCGGCGACTGCATGGGTTCCCAGGAAGGCGCCGGAACGGCGACCAGCGGGGCCGATGAGACGCCGACGTCCATGAAACTCACGAGCAGGCTGTCGAAGGACTGATAGGCCGTACCGCCCAGGCGTTCACGTCCGATAGGCGTCCAGAACCCGATGCATAGGACCAAGGTCGCACCTCCCGCGATCCACGGCGCGCTACTTCTTAAAGACGCTTTCATGAAAGTCCTCGACAAGAACTCCGTACGGCGACTGCTCCGAGCGAGGTACCTTGCGCAGGATGACGTCGTGCTCGAAGACGACCTCGCCCATTGTCCCGTCCGGTTTGTAGGAGCCGATCTGGCGGTTACCCAAGACCTTGCACTCGATGATTTCGGCCGTGTCGCGGAGCACCTTGAGCTCCGTCAGGACGACCGTGATGCGGCTCTGGTTCGCCTTGACCGCCTCGACCGTCCCCTCGCGCTTGAGCATGTCGTCGGCCTTGGCTTGGAAGCTCGGGGACATCATCGTGAAGGCCAGGCGCAGGTCGGCATCGAAGGTGTAGGCGTTAAGGCCCGTGAAGAAGCGCTCGAAGAGCGACAGGAAGTTCTTGATCTCGGCCTCGCTCACGGGAGGCTGCCGGCCGGCGTCCCGCGCCACCTCAGCCTGGCCCGAGTTCGCCACCCGGATGACGACCGGGGGCCGGCGGATTAGGGTCCGAACCAGGATGAGCGAGAGAAGCGCCACCGTGAGGGCGAACCAGAGCGCGACCCACAGGGCGCGGTTGGCGCTCTCCAACCCGCCCCAGACCTCGTAGTAGGCCGGAGCACCGAGCGGGAGGTCTGAGGTGACCGGCGGCTTCACGGCTTCCTCCCGAGCGCCGTAGCGGCAGCCGGCGGCTTGGCCGGCACGCGCCCGCCGAAGAGGCGCTCGTAGGTGCGCGTCATTGTGGCGCCGATGGGATGGTGGAAGAAGCTGCGCTGTTCTGGGATGGGGGCCTTCTTGAACCGCTCCACCTCGTGGCTGACGAACTTGCCCGTCCTCATGGTCTTGGCGATGACCAAGGTCTGCATGGTGCCGAGGGCGGCCTCGCCCATGGCAGCCAGGTTCTCGCCCGAAAGCAGGCGCGCGGCGACGATGGGCGTGGCCAGCACCATCAAGGTGAAGGTGACGTTCACGGTCAGCATGCCAAGGTAGTCGTCGGCTGAGCCGTGGCCAGAGTTGGCCGCGATGGGGCCCAGGGCCAGCCAGATCCGGACCACCAGGCGCAAAAAGAAGCTCCAAAACGCCACCTGGAAGGAGTTGGCCAACCAGCCCCGCGCCGCCTGGGAGCTTCTCTGGTTGACTGCGCAGACGAGGGCGAGGGGCCCGAAGGCGAAGAGTAGGCTTAGGAAGCAGCCCTGGAGCATGACCACGACGTCACGGACCGTCACAGCCACGAGGCTCGATAGAAACAGGACGATTTGCTGAATAGA
>SCTT01000320.1 GCA_004322435.1 bacterium | reverse complement strand
GCCCGCGGCGACGCCTACCTCTACGCGCAGGGCGCCAAGCCCCTGCCCGCGGGCCTCGAGACGCCGGCGCGCGCCGCGGCCGAGCCGCTGCCCGGCGCGGTGCGCACGATGTTCTACCGCAAGGGGGGGCGCAGCTACGTGATGCTGGACGACCCCGAGGCGGAGGGCCCGAACACCCAGCGGCCGGTGAAGGTCCCCGCCCGCATGGCCCAGGGCCTCGTCACCGACACCTTGGTCGAGGTCGTGGCCGACGGCAAGACCATCAAGGCCCTGCGCCCCATCGGCTCGTATGCCGCCGACATGGTCCTCGGCCGCGTGGTCCGCATCGGCTCCGAGCTGCGCCTAGGGCCGCTCTTCACCGGCGACTCGGCCAAGGCGCTCTACGAGCCTCTGCCCTTCTCGGGCGACGCCCGCGAGGGGGACATCCTCCAAGCCTTCGTGCGGCCCGCCGCCGGCGGCTACGAGGCCGTGCCCCTCGTCGCGCTGGGCCGCGAGCTGACCCCGGAGCTCGCCGCCCGCGAGATCGCCTTGCGTCACGGCGCGCGCGGCTACTTCGAGCGCTCCGTCATCGAGCAGGCCGAGGCCGTGGGTCGGGACCAGGACCCCGAGGCGGACTTCAAGCGCATGAAGGCTCAGAAGGGCCGCGCCGAAGACCTGCGCGCCCTGCCCTTCGTGACCATCGACCCCGTCGGCGCCGGCGACTTGGACGACGCCTACTTCGTGCGCAAGGAGGCCGACGGGAGCTGGACCTGGTATCTGGCGACCGCCGACGTCGCCGCCTACGTCCGGCCCGGCACCCCCGCCTTCCGCGCCGCGGCGCGCATCGGCAACACCTTCTACTCTCCGGACAAAGACGGGGTCCCCGAGTACCCGATGAACCACCCGGTCGTGTCCAAGTCCGTGTCGTCCCTCCTGGCCGGCAAGGACTCGCTTGCGATGGTCACGAAGATGCGCTTCAGCCCCGAGGGGAAGTTCCTGCTCGAAGACTCGGAGGTCTTCTTGGGGCTCGTGCGCGTGCAGGGCCGCTACACCTACGACCAGGTGACGGCGCTGTGGAAGGGGGCGAAGGACTCCGGCATCAAGCACGTCGACCAGGTGGCGCTGGCGCGCGAGCTGGCCGCGAAGCTCGACCGCGCCGACGACGCGCGCGGGAAGCTGGCCCTGAGCTTCACCGAGACCCGGCACGTGAAGTCGGGCGACGGCCGCTGGAAGACCGAGGTGGTCGAAGAGGACCCGCTCGAGCACGAGTCGCACCGCCTCATCGAGGAGCTCAAGGTCTACGGCAACCGCGCCATCGCGACCCGGCTCGAGGCCGTGGCGGGCCTCGCCCCGCACATCAGCCGCATCCACCCGCACCAGGAGGAGAAGGTCGACGAGCGCCTGCGCGGGGAGCTCTCTCAGATCGGCGTGCCCTGGCGCGACGACGAGACGCTCTGGAACTACCTGGCCCGGCTCAAGGCCGACGCGTCGGTGCGCCCCGAGGTCCGGGAGACGGCCCAGCTCTTGGCGCTGATGAGCCGCGCCTCGGCGCTCTATGCCTCGGACGACGCGGAGGGGCACGAGGGCCTGGCCCTGGATGCCAAGGCCTACGACCATCCCTCGACCCCCATCCGCCGCTTCTCGGATATGTACAACCGGGCCCTCCTCGAGGCCTTCCTCGAGGGTGGGGACCCCAAAGCCGTCCACGAGGCCGTGCTGGCCGACCTCAAGGCGCTGGGCTTCGCGGACTTCGACGAGTACCTGGCACACCTCAACGGCCGCGAACAGGCCTCGCGGCGGATGGACCGCGAGTTCGACGCCTTCATGTCGGTCTACGAGCTGGCTAAGCCCGAGAACAAAGGGAAGACCTTCACCGGCTACGTGAAGATCTTGAAGGAGGGGCGCAACGCCGAGGCCGTCATCCAGCTCCGCGAGCTCCCCGTCACCGTGACCCTCTCGGGAGAGGAGGCCCGCCGCTTCAAGCTCCTGGGCGAGGTCACGGTGCGGGTGCGGGGGGCCGACCCCGCGCGCCAGAGCGTGGACGCGGTCGTCTCGGTTCGAACTAATTGAGGGGTTCGTGCGTATGACTAGTGCCGGGGGCAGCACCCCCGGGATTGACTGCGCAGAAACTAGGAGAATACCCCGATGAACGCGAAGAACCTCACCCTGGCGGCCTTGGTGGCCGTGCTCGGAGCCTCGGTCGTCATGGCCGAAGGCACCGCACCCGCGGCCCCGGCCGGCGAGCCGAAGAAGGAAGCCCCGGCGACCCCCCCGGCGAAGGGCGACAAGAAGGACGCCCCGGCCAAGAAGGAAGGCAAGAAGGGAAAGAAGGGCAAGAAGGGAAAGAAGGGCGACGAGAAGAAGGAAGGCGAGAAGAAGGGCGAGGAGAAGGCGCCCGAGGCCCCGAAGAAGTAAGGCACGGATGAGCAGGGGCCGGCCCGCTTCCGCGGGCCGGCCCCCCGCCTCCGCGCGGGACTGGAGACTTGGACCGAAAAGAGCGTTTCGTCCTCCTGCTGCGGGAAGCCGGCGACAAGGCGTACAACTTCGCCTTTCAGCTGGCCGGCAACGACGCCGACGCCCGCGACCTGGTCCAAGAAGCCGCGGTCCGCGCCTTCGAGAACATGGCCCGTTACGACTCCGCCCGGCCTTTCGACACCTGGATGCTGACCATCCTCCGGAACGTCTTCCTGGATTGGCGGCGGCGGGCCCGGCTGCGCGCGGCGGAGCCTTTGGACGCCGGGGAGGGCGGCCTGGCCGAGTTCCTCGCCGGCCCGGACCTCGACCCCGCCGAGACGGCCCTGCGCGGCGAGAGCGCCGCCGACGTCCAGCGCGCCCTCGCCGCTTTGCCGGAGCACTACCGCGCGGCCGTGGTGTTGAGCGACATGGAGGGCCTCCGCTACGAAGACATCGCGGAGGTCTTGGACGTGCCGGTGGGGACGGTGCGCTCCCGCATCCACATGGGGCGGCGCCTTTTGAAGAAGATCTTGGCCGAGACTCGGGGAGGGGCTTATGGAACGGCATGAGGACCGGTTTCTGCTGTCCGCCGCCGCCGACGGCGAGCTGACGGGGGCCGAGAAGTCGCGGCTCGACGCGCACGTCTCCGTCTGCGCCGCCTGCCGCGGCGAGCTGGACGCCCTGCGCGCGCTCAAGGCCGGCGTCGCGGCCCTGCCGCGCCGCGCGATGCCCCTCTCTTTGCCCGACGTCGTGGCCGCGCGCCTCGGCGCCGAGCCCGCCCCCGGCCGCCGCTGGGCGGCCTGGCTGTGGGAGCCCGCCGCCTGGGTGCCCGCCGGGGCTCTGGCCGCCGCCGCCCTGTGGACGTTGTTCGCCGCTCCCGAGCCGGTGGAGGCCGAGGCGCTGCCCCTCGAGGAACTGATGGCCAGCCACGCCCGCTGCGCGGTCGAGTCCATCGTCCCCACCGGGGACCTCGTCGCCGCCGAGTTCTCCTCCCGCCTGCAGTCGCGCCTGGAGGCGCCGCATGCCCGCCGCTAGCCTCCTGCGGACGCTCGCCGCGGCCGCCTGGGCGGCGGCCGCCGCCTCGGCCCCCGCGGCCGCGCCGCGCCTCCCCCGGGGCGCCGAGCCGCCGCCGTCGGCCGAGGTCCTCCTCGAGGCCCTCTTCGAATACCCCGCCGTCTCCTACCGCGGGGAGCTCAGCGTCGTCTCGTACTCCGGCGCCCGCGCGCGCGCCCACGAGGCGCGCGTGTCCTACGCGCCGGTCAACCGGTACCGCTGGGAGTTCCTGACGCCGGCCGGCGCGGTGG
>SCTT01000319.1 GCA_004322435.1 bacterium | reverse complement strand
AGGCGAAGCGCTCCTTCATGGCTTGGAGGCGGCTCAGCATCCGCGCGCCGACCTTGGCGCTGTTGTCGACGAGGCGCTCGTCGTCCAGGATGCGCAGGGTCGCCGCGCAGGCGGCGGCGGCCAGCGGGTTGCCGCCGTAGCTCGAGGAGGAGCCGGAGGGGTTGGCGAAGGGCTTCGACTGGGCGACGGCCGCGGAGGTCACGACGCCGCTGACGGGGAAGCCCCCGGCCACGCCCTTGCCCAGGGTGATGACGTCTGGCGTCACGCCCTCGTGCTCGACGCCGAACCAGCGGCCGGTGCGGCCGAAGCCGGTGATCATCTCGTCGGCGATGAGGAGGGCGCCCGCCTCGGCGGCGACCTCCTTGAGCCCTTTGAGCCAGCCCGCCGGCGGTATGACGTTGCCCGCCGTGCCCTGGATGGGCTCGCAGATGAGGGCGGCCAAGGAGCCGGTCGTCTGCCGTTTGAGGCCCTCGCGCAGGAAGTCCAGGCAGTGCGCCGCGCAGTCGTGCGGGGCTTGCGTTTTGAACGGGCAGCGGTACGGGTTCGGGAACGGGAAGCTGTAGGTGCCGGGCATCAGCGGGCCCAGGGCCTGCTTGAAGGACGTATCGCCCAAGAGGGGCAGCACGCCGCCGGTCTTGCCGTGGAACCCGCCCCAGAAGCCGGCGAACTCGAAGTGTCCGGTGCGGCTCTTGGCGAGGCGGAAGGCCGCTTCGACGGCCTCGGCGCCGCTCGAGTAGAGCTGGACGCGGTCGAGGCCCTTCGGGAGGCGCGGCATCAGGCGCCGCCCGAACTCGACGCGCGCCTTCGTGGTGAAGGAGCCCACCGAGAGCGCCGCGGCCTGGTCGGCCAGCGCCTTGGCCCAGACGGGGTGGCCGTGTCCGATGGAGGCGACGCAGACGCCGGCGACGAGGTCCAGGTAGTCCTTGCCGTCCTCGTCGGTGAGCACCGCGCCGCGGCCCTTGGCCATCGCGAGCTTCGAGAACACCGCGATCTGCTGGAGGCCCGGGGTCAGGTAGCCCTGCTCCTCCGCGAAGAGCTCCAGAGAGCGCGGGCCGGCCCAGGTCGTGTCGGTCGTCATGGTCATGGGGTCCTCGTGAGGGCTTTCAAGCGTCTTTGCAGATGCCAGGAGATCTGGACGGCCGCGCCGCGGCGCACGCGCGCGAAGGACGGCCAGGAGTTCAGGTCGATGACGGCCGGCGAGCCGTCCTCGCGGATGATGGCGTCGCCGCCGAAGACCTCGAGCCCCAGCGCGCGCGCGCCGCGCGCGGCCTGCTCGGCCAGGGCGTCCAAGTCGAAGGGCGTGCGCCTGGCCCGCACCGGGTCGTGGTAGAACCAGGTGAACCAGCGCCCCGGCCCCACGCCGTAGAACTTCACCAAATCGCCCGGCACGTGCGCCTGCAGCACCCAGTGGCGGATGCCGCGGGAGGCGAAGTCGGCGAGCACGGCGGGCGCGTCGCCCCAGGCGGGGACGCGCACCACGTCGCGGTCGCAGGTGTTGTGCACGTCGCCGCGCTTGGCCCACCAGCCGTGCGGGGCGGGGAATTCCGGGGCGGGGCCGGGCCCGCCGGCGGTCTCGCGGACCTCGGCGACCGGCTGCACGACGCCGGGCTCGGCGGCCAGGCGCGGCACCATCGCGGTGCGGTAGCAGGCGAGCACGGCCGAGGGCGGGTTCACCCACAGCGCGGCCGCGCCGCGGCGCGCCTCGGCGTCGAGGCGCGCGATGCGCGCGGGCGCCTCGCACATCGGGATGACGACGTCGTAGCCGGAGAGCGGCAGGCCGTCGAGCTCCTCGGGCGTGACGGCCGTGGTCTTCACCCCCAAGACCTCGAGCTGCTCGAGCACCTCCTTGAGGATGAGGGCGTCGTCGGACTCGCGGCCGGGGGAGTTCTGCAGCTCGCGGAAGACGCCCAGCGCCTTGAAGCTCACGCGGCCTCCTTGAGGAGGGCCGCGGCCAGGCGTTCGGCGGCGGGCAGGTCTTCCGGGCGGTCCACGTCGACGGTGTCCGAGAGCAGCACGCCGCGCACCGGCCGGCCCGCGGCCGGCAGCGAGGACCACCAGTCGCGCAGGCGCGCGGCGGTCGGCGGCAGCGTCGCGGCGGCGCCGGCCGTCAGCGCGTAGAGGCCGCAGGTGACGGCGTCGCGGCGGACGACCGCGTCGCCGAAGGCGCTCACGCGGCCCGTCGGGTCGGTCGCGGTCCACAGAGGCTTCTCGTCGTCGATGTAGCGCGTCAGCGCGACGGCGGCCTCGGGGACGGCGCCGTCCGGAAACGGCGAGAGCGCCGCGGCGGCGAAGCGGCGCACCTCGGCCGGCGGCACCAAGGCGTCCACGGTGCTCATGAGGAAGGCGGTCTCGGTCCGGGCCAGGTGCGCCGCGACGAGCCGGAAGCTGTCAAAGGAGGTGGGCGGGTCGGCCCGCAGGAACGCGACCCGGCCGGGGAAGCCCCGCTCAAGCGCCTCGCGCGCCGCGTCGCCGCGGCTGTTGAGCAGCACCGTGACGCGCTCGACGCCCGCGGCGAGCAGGCCCGACACGACCCAGTGCGCGAGCGGGCGGCCGGCGACGGGCACGAGCGGCTTGGGGACGCCCGGGTGGGAGTCCTTCAGGCGCTGCCCAAGGCCCGCCGCAATGACGCCGGCCGCCCTCAACGCGCGGCCTCCGCGGGGGCCACGAGGGCCTCGAGCCCGGCCAACGAGGAGAGGACGCGCGCGTCCCCGCAGCAGGGCGGGGTCTTGGGAGAGGGGCCGGCCAGCCAGACGTGGCCCATGCCGAGCCGCTCCGCCCCGGCCATGTCGCGCTTGAGGGAATCCCCCACCATCCAGGCCTCGCCCGGCGTCACGCTCAGGCGCGAGAGGGCCCACTGGAAGATGGCCGCGTCCGGCTTCTCGACGCCGACGCGGCCGGAGTCGGCGACGGCGCCGAAGAGGCCTCCGAGGCCCTCCGCGGCGAGGAGGCCTTCGAGGTTCCCGTAGAAGTTCGAGACCACGCCGAGCTTGAAGCGGCGGGCGAGGCGCGCGAGGACGGGCTTGTTGCGGGCGAGCGCCGCGCGGCTCTCGGACGTGTAGCGCCGGGCGACCCGGGCCGCCGCGTCGGGGTCCTCGGGCAGCAGGACCCGGCCGGTGTCCGCGCATTGGAGCGCCACGGTCGCGGCGAGGTCCAGGCCCGTCAGGTCGTGGCGCTTGGGGAGGTTGTCGTCGGCGTCGTAGAAGGCGCGGTCCAAGGCGGCGTCGGGTTGGCGCGCGCCGGCCTCCCGCCACAGCGGGCGGAGGCGTTCGAGCCACGGGCGGCCGTCGTCATCGAGCGTGCCGCCGAAGTCGAAGAGGAGCGCCTTCGGGGGAGCCATCGGGTCGGAAGCCGGGATTCTACAAAATATGGCTCGGCGGGCCCGAGGCCCTCCCTTCCTTTATAAGCGGCCCGCGGCGGGGGGAACCGGACGGCTGACACGGGAGGGCTTGACAACGGGGCATTATCCTGTTAAAAAGTGGGTGGTGGACGCTGTGCGCCGAAGGCCCCCTGTCTCTGGGGGCATCGGCGATTTTTTTTGGTCGCACGGACCGCGCGCAGCGGGACGCGCATGGCCGCCCCCGGGCGGCGGAGGACGATGGCCGGACTCGACGTCATCAAGGCGAAGCTGCAGGCGATAGACCTCAAGGGCCTCCAGGAGAAGGCTTCCTTCCTCTTTGGCCCCACGGACGTCGTCGGCGTCGACGTGGGCAGCTTCGCGCTCAAGGTCGTGCACTTGAAGAAGGAAGGCAAGGCCTGGACGCTCAAGGCCTGGGGCTACGCGCCCATCGACGCGAAGGCCGACGCCTCCCCCGACGAGAAGAAGCAGGCGACCGTCAACCGCCTGCGGGCGCTCCTCATCGAGAAGGGCGTGCAGGTCAAGCACGCCTCGACGGCCGTGTCCGGGAACGCGGTCATCGTCCGCTACGTGAAGTTCCCCAAGCTCACCAAAGACGAGCTGCGCGCGACCCTCACCACCGAGGCCGAGCCTTTCATCCCCTTCGACATCAACGACGTGCAGCTGGGCTTCCACATCCTGGGCGACCTCGTCGAGGAAGGCCAGAAGAAGATGGAGACGGTGCTGGTGGCCGTCAAGAAGGACGTGATCGCGGCCCGCGTCGAGGTGCTCGAGTCGGTGGGCATGAAGCCCACCGTCATCGACGTCGACTCGTTCGCCCTCGAGAACGTCTACGAGGCCGTCGGGGAGGGCGAGGGCAAGGCCGGCTCCACGCTCTACCTCAACATCGGCCACACGGTGACGAACCTCTCCATCATCGAGGCGGGCGTGACGCGCGTCGTGCGCGACGTGTTCATCTCGGGCAACACCTTCACGAAGGCCATCATGAAGGCCCTCCAATACGACGCGGCGAAGGCCGAGGAGGCCAAGAAGGCCAACGGCATCCTCATCGACGCCGAGGAGAAGGAGAAGGCGCTGGCCGAGGGCAACCGCGACGCCTTGGGGGTCTCCCAGGCCGTCAGCGGCGTCCTCAAGGACCTCGTCGGCGAGCTGCACCGCTCGGTGGACTTCTACCTGTCGCAGGGGCCGGAGCGTTCGATCGGCCGCATCGTCCTCTCGGGCGGCACCGCGCGGATGAAGAACCTGGCGAAGGCGCTCTCGGCCGAGCTCAAGGTGCCGGTGTCCGTGATGAACCCGCTCGCGTTCGTGCCGACGCTGCCCGCCGACCTCCCGGCGGACATGCTGCCGGCGCTGGGCGTCGCGGCGGGGTTGGCGCTGCGCCGCAACAGGGACTGGGCATGATCAAAGTAAACCTGGTCCCGCAGGAGATCCTGGACCGCGAGCTGCAGAAGCAGCGGCTCGCGCAGGTCTCCGTCGCCGCGGGCTTCTTGGCGGTCATCTTCCTGGGGATCTCCTTCTCCCACTATTACAAGAGCGTGGCCCTCGAGAAGCGCCGCGTCGAGGCGGAGGCCGAGTTCAAGCGCCTCGAGGCCATCGTCAAGCAGGTCGAGGAGCTGGAGGCCAAGGCCAAGGCGGTCAAGTCGCGGCTCGACGTCATCCAGGACCTCCTCGTCGCCCGCTCCTTCTACCCGCGCTTCATGACGGAGCTGTTGAAGAACCTCGGCGAGGGCGTGTGGCTGGTCTCCTTGACCGCCGCCGGGTCGGCGACCGACCTCACGGTGACCATGTCCTGTCAGGCGACCGGGCCCGAGGCCGCCACGGCATGGCTGCGCCAGCTCTTGCAGTCGACGACCTTCAGGGACCCGGCGCTCGGCGCGATCATGCTGAGCGCCGACGGCATGGTGACCTTCCCGATGAGCATGAAGTACCGGCCGGACGCGGCGGCGGCGAAATGACCGTGAAGCTCAGCCCGGACCAGCAGAAGTACCTCGCGGTGGCGGTCCTCGTCCTCGGCGGCGGCGGCTTCGGCTACATCAAGTACTTCTGGCTGCCCGTGTCCGAGAAGATCTCAGAGACCCGGGCCAAGATCGAGGAGGTCGAGGGCAAGATCGCGAAGGCCAAGAACCAGGCCGTCCGGCTCAACAAGATCCAGAAGGAGCTCGAGGAGCTCAACGTCGCCGCCCTCGAGGCGGAGAAGCGCCTGCCGAAGACCCAGGACCTTCCGGCCGTCATCGACACCGTGACCGCCCTCTCGCGCCGCTATAACCTCAAGCTGGCGACGTTCGTCCCGGGAGGCTCGAAGCCTCAGGCCCATTTCATCGAGACGACCTATATGGTCACCGGCTCGGCGACGTTCCACGAGCTCGGGCGCTTCCTGGCCGCCGTCGCCCTCGAGGAGCGCATCTACAACGTCCGCGGGATCACCTACGGCGCGCCGGACACGGAGGGCCGCATGAACGTGACCTTCCAGCTGATCTCCTACCAATATAAAGGATGACCGCCCTCTCCCTCTCCCTCCTCTTGGCCCTCCCCGCCTTCTCGCAGGGCGGCCCGCCCATGCCGATGGGTGGGCCGGGCGCGCCGTCCGAGCCGACGGCCGCTCCTTCGGGCGGCGGCGGGCAGCCGGGCACCCCCGGGCTCTCGGCCGCCCAGCAGGACGCCCCCCGCAAGCCCAAGAAGGAGAAGGCCCCGGCGGTCGAGGAGTCGACCGGCGGCGTCAAGGCGCTCGGCGTCGACGACATCTATGGCGGCGCCAAGCTGCGCGACCCCTTCATGAAGCTCGGCGGCTCCGGCGCCGCCGCGGCGCCCGTCGCGGCGCCGCCCAAGGACTTCGACCCCGAGGAGTTCAGCATCCACCAGCTCGAGCTCAAGGGCATCATGCGCGACAAGGCGGGGATGTCGGCGATGCTCGTCGACATGAACACCCATTTCAGCTTCATCCTGCGCGGCGGCCGGCTCTACGACATGCGCAAGAAGCCCGTGCCGGGCGTGACCGGCGTGATCCAGCCCGCGCAGAAGACGGTGACCCTGACGACGGCCGACAAGGACGTCCAGACTTTGAGGCTCGGTGAGGACGCCGATGAGGCGGAGGAGTGACCCCATGACGACTATCCTTCGCGAGGCCCGGCGGGCCGTCGCGCTCTTGAGCGTGGCCGCGCTGCTGGCGCCGCCGCCGGTCCTGGCCGCCGAGACCTCGAAGGCGATGCTCGAGGGCGTCGAGGCCGGCACCGACAAGGTCTCGATCCACCTCTCCAAGCCCGCGCAGTTCAACGCCTTCACCACCGCCGAGCCGCCGCGCCTCGTCGTCGAGCTCCTGAACACCGAGCACGAGGGGGCGTCGCAGGTCGTGAAGGGCAAGGGCAAGTTCCTCGACAAGGTCCGGGCCGGCCAGTACCAGAAGGACCCCGCGCCCATCGCCCGCGTCGTCCTGTACCTCAAGAGCCTCGTCAGCTACAAGGCCCGCTGGGAGGGCCCGCGGCTCGACGTCGAGTTGGTCGGCCCGCAGTCCGATTCGGACGTCGCGGAAGCCGCTCCGGCCCCGGCGCCGGCCGCGGCGAAGAAGGAGCCCCCGACGCCGCCGGCCGTCGCCGCGTCCACGCCCACCGCGAAAGCCGAGCCCAAGCCCGCTGCGAAGAAGGCCCCCGCCGTCGCGGCCAAGCCCGCGGCCCCGGCGCCCGCGCCCGTAGCGGCGCCGGTCCCCGTCGCCGCCCCGGTCGTCGCACCGGTCGTCGCCGCCAAGCCCGCGGCGCCCGCCGCCGCGCCCGCCAAGCCCGCGGCCGCGCTCCCCGACGAAGCCCCGGCCGCCGCCGCCGAGGAGTCGAAGATGCCCAAGGGCATGACCTCGGAGCCCTCGGCCGAGCTTTCGCGCATGGCCGGCATCAGCGCCCCGAAGGCCTCCGCCGCGGCGGCCGTCGTCGAGCGGGGCAAGCTCCGGCGCGACATCCTGGCGACTTTGCCAAACGACCCCGTCACCCTCGAGTTCGACAACATGGACGTCCACGACGTGCTGGCGCTCTTGGCCCAGAAGGCCAACGTCAACATGGTCTACGGCGCCGACGTCACCGGGTCCATCACGCTGCAGCTGCGCGAGGTCCCCTTCAACGAGGCCTTCTTGACCGTGCTGAGCATGAAGGGCCTGGTCGCCAACCAGGTCGGCGAGAACATCCTGCGCGTGCTGACGCCGGCGTCGCTTAAGACCGAGCGCAGCGTCGCGGTCAACCAGACGCGGGTCATACGCCTCAAGTACGCGAAGGCGGAGGAGATCAGCAGCTCGATCACCGCGGTGGCGACGGCCGAGGGCCGCACCGCGAAGCTGGTCGTCGACAAGAACACGAACTCCCTGATCATCACGGACACGCTCGAGGGCATCGCGGCCGTCGAGCGCCTGCTCTCGGAGCTCGACATCCGGCCCCAGCAGGTCCTGATCGAGGCCAAGCTCGTCGAGGTGCAGCTGACGAAGGACCTGGCTCTCGGCATCCAGTGGGACTACCTGAGCTCCGACGAAGACCGGATGCTCAACCAGGACGGCCGCACGCTCATCGGCACGGTCACGAACCCCAGGAAGGCCTCGAGCCCCACCCTGAACCCCCTCGTCACCAACGTCAACGCCGTCAACGGGGACGGCGCCAACGGCCGCGGCACCGGAGTGTTCCTGCCGGCCGACAAGGTCTTCGGCGCGTTCACCTTCGGCCGCGTCACGAACAACTACTTCCTCTCGGCCACGCTGACCGCGGCCGCGTCCCAGGGCAAGGCCAAGGTCCTCTCCGACCCCAAGGTCACGACCTTGAACGGCAAGAAGGCCTCCATCAACATCACGACGCGCATCCCGTACGTGACGACCGACACGACGCCCTCGGGCGGCACCGTCACGACGAGCCAGAAGGTCGAATATCAGGAGACCGGCATCACGCTGGACGTCACGCCCACCATCAACGCCGACGGCCGCATCACCGTCGACGTCAAGCCCGCGGTCAAGCAGCCTTCGGCCACCGCGGCCTCGGCCGGGACGTCCGGCGCGATCTCGGTGGACTCGCGCGAGGCCCAGACCATCGTCATCATCCAGGACGGCGGCACGGTGGTCATCGGCGGGCTCATCACGGACTCGGCGGTCGAGAACGTCGCGAAGGTGCCGCTGTTGGGGGACATCCCGATCATCGGGTACCTGTTCCGCAAGAAGTTCGTCGACCGCAAGCGAGTCGAGCTCCTCATCTTCGTCACGACGAAGATCATGGCCTCCTGACGGGGGCGGCTTGCTCCTGACCCTCTTGGTCGCCGTCCCGGCGGCCCTGGGCCCCCTCCTGAGGGGCTCGTGGGACCCCTGGGCGCAGACGTTGGTGGCCTCGGTGGTCGCCGTCGGCGGCTCCGCCTGGCTGGCCCTGCGCGTGTGCCTGGGCTACGTCCCGCTGCCTTCCGCCCGCGCGCGGGCCTGGCTGGCGGGGCTGGCCGCCCTGGCGGCCTTGAGCGCCTGGCGGGGTCCGCTCTCCGGCGAGGCGCCCTTCGAGCTGCCGGTCCTCCTCGTGGGCCTGGGCGTCGTCGCGGCGACCGCGGTGCTCTCCAAAGACGAGCGCGAGACGGTGGACCAGGCGGTGCGGGCCGCGGCCTGGGTGCTGATGACGCTCGCCGTCTACCAGCGCTGGGGGCTGGGCGCCCACCGCCCCGAGAGCGCGCTCCTCAACGCCAACACCTGGGCCGGCGCGGTCCTGATGCTCATCCCCGTCGCCGCCGACCGGCGCGACTGGCTGCTCGTCGCGGGGCTGGGCCTGTGCCTCTGGTGGACCAAGAGCGTCGGGGCGTGGATGGCGTTCTTCGCGGCGCTGCTGTTGACCGCGCGCTGGCGCGGCGAGGCCAAGACCTGGGCCGCGCTCGCCGGCGCCCTCGTGTGCCTCGTCGCGGTCTACAACAAGTTCCAGTCGCCGGAGGTCCTCGACCGCCTCGCCTGGTGGCGGGCGGCCGCGGCGATGGCGGCGGACCGGCCGTGGCTGGGCGCGGGGCCGGGCGCCTACGCCGCGGCGCTGCCCGGCTACCATGAGAGCGGCCTGACGGCGGTCTACGCGCACCAGTGGCCGCTGCAGACCGCCGCCGAGTACGGCCTCCCGTTCGCCCTGCTGTGGTTCGCGGGCCTGTGGCGGCTGCTCTTCTCCGCGCGCAGCTACAAGCGCTTCGGCGCCCTGGCCGCGCTCCTGCACTCGCTGTGGGACTGGCCGCTCTCGGTGCCGGGGAACCTATGGCTCTTCTGCTACCTCGCCGCCTGCTCGGTGCCGGAATCCGGCGAGGGCGCCGGAGTGCGCGGCCGCTGGCGCTTGCCCGCGGCCGCCGCGGCGCTCTGGGCCGGCGCCTGGGCGGCGAGCGCCGTCTTCGCCCTGTGGGCGGCCGACCGGGCGCGCGCCCAGGCCGCCTTCGCGCTCGGGGAGGGGCGCCTCCTCGAGGCGCAGGCGCTGGCCGCCGACGCGGCGGCGCGCCGTCCGCGCGACTCCGAGTCTCCGCTCGTCTACGCGCACGCGGCGCTCGGGCGCGCCGCCGCCGGCGAGGACCCGGCCCTGCACCTGACCCGAGCGGCGGAGGCCTTCGAAGCCTCGCTGCGCCTCGACCCTTACCGTCCGCGCGCCTGGCGCGAGCTGGCCGCGGTGTACCGCCGCCTGGGCGACGAGCCGCGGGCGGTCGCCGCCCTCGCGCGCGGGGGCCAGGCCTGCCCCGTGCTGCGCCGCAGGCCCGGCGGATGAGCGGGCTCTCGCGCCGCGACTTCGGGGTCCTGGCCGCCGGCGCGGCCCTGGCGGGCGCGCTGTTCGGCGGATTGCGTCTGGCCGGGCGCACCTTCTACTGGGGCGACCTCCTCTACATCCACTTCGCCTGGCGCGCGCTGCCCGCGCAGCTCGCGCAGGCGGGGGCGCTTCCGCTCTGGAACCCCTACGACTACCTCGGGATGCCGCTGGCCGCCCAGATGCAGTGCGCGGCCTGGCATCCTCTGACGGCGCCTTTCCACCTGTTCGGCTTCGCCTCCGCGCTGGCCGTCTACCACGCGCTGAGCTACGCCCTGACCGCCGCGCTGTGGCTCTTGGCGCTGCGCCGCGGAGGCTTCTCCCGTTCGGCCGCCGCCGCGGGGGCCGTCGCGGCGGCGCTGGGCGGCGTCGCGGTCAGCCGGCTGCCGTTCCTCAACCATCTGGGAGCGCTGGCGTTCTTGCCGGCGTTCCTGCTTTTCGCCGACGCGCCGCTCCCGTTGGCCCTGTCGCTGGCGCTCTCCTTCCTCGCCGGCTATCCCACGATGACGGCGGGCGGGGCGCTGGCGGCGTTTTTGTTGAGCGTCCGGCGGGCCGAGGGCTTCGCGGGGCTCGCGGCCCGGGCCGGACGCTGGGCCGCCGCCGCGGCGCTCGCCGCGGCGCTCGCCGGGGTGCTGCTCGTGCCGGCCCTCGAGCTCGCGCGCGGCTCGAAGCGCGGCGCGGGGCTGTCGTCCGAGGAGGCCCTGACCTGGTCGTTTACGCCGCGGGACCTCGTGCAGCTGAGCGCTCCGCCGCTCATCCCGCCGGCCGACTACGACCCGGCCGTCTGGTGGTGGAAGACCGCCTACGCCGGCCTCGTCCCGGGCGCGGCGGCGCTCCTCGGCTTGACCGCGGCCGGTCCCGCGGCGGCGGCCGGGGCGCTCGTGTACGGGGCGGGGACGGCCCTGCTCCTCCTCGGCGGGACGAACCCCGTCTCGCGCGGGCTCTGGGCGGCGCTGCCGCCGCTGCGTTACGTCCGCTATCCCGGGAACCTGTCCTACCTCCTCGTCCCGCTGCTCGCGCTCCTGTGCGCGCGGGGGCTCTCCGGCCGGCGCTGGGCGCCGTGGGCGCTGGCGGCGGCGCTCGCCGAGCTCGCCGTCTACGCGGCCGGCGCCCATCCGACCGCCCCGGCGGCGCTTTGGACGGACGCGGGGCCCGTCGTGGCCGCCGCGCGCGCGGCGGCGGGTCCGCACCGCGTGCTGATGTCGCCCAAGGCCCTGCACGCCCAGCGCGCCGTCGGGTCCGACTCGGACCAGGCCGCGCTGGATTTAAAGCGCCGCCTCTACGGGCTCTCGAACGCGCCCTACCGCGTCGAGTCCGTCACCGGCTTCGGGGAGCCGCTCGTGCCCGCCCGGCAGTACGCCTTCCTCGACTTCATCCAAAGCCGTTCCGGCGCCGCCGAGGCGGCGCGCTGGATGCCCTGGGCCGACGCCGGCGCGCTGCTCACGCCCGGCCCCGTCTCGGCC
The DNA here is from genome assembly GCA_004322435.1 of bacterium. GTDB lineage: Bacteria > Elusimicrobiota > Elusimicrobia > UBA1565 > UBA1565 > SCTT01. The sequence continues at coordinate 23,673 of SCTT01000319.1, read as the reverse complement.
CCGGGCCTGACGCCGCGCGGGGCCGCGCTCTGGGACGTCTCGACCCCCGTCGCGCCGGTCGCCCGCGCCTGGTGGTTCCCCCCGGCGGCCGGCGCCGCGCTCCCCGCGGACTCGGCGCAACCCCCCGACCCCGCGGCCGCGCGGCCGCTCAGCGTCGCTCGCTCGGGCCCGGGGCGCCTCGAGGCGGCGGGGGCCGCCGAGGAGGCGGGCTGGCTCTACCTGGCCGAGCCGCTCGGCCCCGGCTGGCGCGCCTGGCCGCCGCGCCCCGCCTTCGAGCCCGCGCTGGGGGCCTTCGTGAAGCGTCCGGTCCCCGCCGGCCCGTGGCGGGTGGTGCTGCGCTACGACCCGCTCTCCTTCCGGCTCGGCCTCTCCCTCACCCTGGTCACGCTCGCGGCGCTGGGCCTCTGGTCCGCGCGGGGCCTGCTCGCGGAGGCCGCGTGACCGGGCGCCGCGACGCCGCCTGGGCGCTGGCCGCGGCCGCCGCCTTCGCGGCGCTCCTGGGCCCGGCGCTGCTCGATCCGGGCCGGGCCGTCGCGAACTTCGGCGACCTCTACGGCTATCACGTGCCGCTGCACCACCTCGCGGCGTCGCGCCTGGCCGCCGGCCACCTGCCGTTCTGGAACCCCTACGTCTTCTCCGGCGTACCGCACCTGGCCGACCCGCAGACGGCGCTCTTCTACCCGCCGGCGACGTTGACGCGCCTGTTCCCGGCCGTATGGGCGTTCACGGCGCTGGCCTTCTTCCATCTGCTCTTGGCCTTCGTCGGCGCGCAGCTGCTGGCGCGCCGCCTCGGCGCCGGGGCGGCCTCCGCCGCGGCGCTCGGCGCGGCGTTCGCGCTCTCCCCGTTCACGGCCGGGCGGCTGCTCCAGGGCGTGCCGACCCTGCTCTTCTCCCTCGCGTGGGTTCCCTGGTGCTGGCTCGCCCTCCTCGAGCGGAGGGCCTGGCTCCTCGCCGGCGTCTGGGCGCTCCAAGGGCTTAGCGGCCACCCGCAGTTCGCGGCGATGAACGCCCTGGCGATGGCGTCTTGGTCGCTGGCCGAGCCGCGCGGCCGCGGCCGCGCGTTCCTCGTCGGGGCCGCCGGCGCGGCGGCGCTCGCGCTCGTGCAGGCCGTGCCCGCCGCGGAGCTCCTGACGCGCTCCAACCGCCGCGGCCTGCCGGAGGCCTTCGCGTCCGCCTACTCGATGCCGCCGCGGGCGCTGGCGACTTTGCTCTCGCCCCGCGCCTTCGGCGACCCGCGGGACGGCACGTTCGCGGGCGACCCGTCGGAGTGGTTCGAGGAGTACGCGCTGAGCCTGGGGCTCGCGCCGCTGGCGGCCGCGGCGGCCGGAGCCGGCTCCCTGCCGGCCGCCCGCGCCGGGTGGGCCTTGGCCGCCGCCGGCGCGGCGCTGGCGGCGGGCTCCCACGCTCCGTGGTGGGCGCTCTGGAAGGACGGGCCGCTGGCCGCGCTCTCGCGCGTGCCCGCGCGCTTCGGCGTCTGGACCCTTTGGGGCCTGTGGCTGGCGGCGGCGCTGGGTTGGGCCCGCTTCGCGCGCAGCGCCTCGCGCACGGCACGGCTCGGCGCGGGCGTGCTCGCGCTGGCGGCGCTGGCCGAGGCGGGGCGGACGGGCGCGTCTCTCCTCGGCTCCGAGGACGCCGCGGCGTACCTCGCGCCCAACCGCGCGGTGGCCGAGGCCTTGGGCGGGCGCCTCGAACGGGTGCTGACGGCGCCGGGCCTGCCCAACGCCGACAAGACGATGATGTACCGGCTGATGAACGTGAACGGCTACGCCGCCTACTACCCCGCGCGCCTGGCCGAGTACGCTTTCGCGGCCGAAGGGCGTCCGGCCGCGGACCCGAGCCGGCTCTATCTTGCGACGCCTTCGGCCCCCGGCGTGCGCGCGCTGGGCGTGTCGGCCGTCCTGCCCGGACCCGGCGGGACCCCCTACGCGCGCGTGGACGGCGCCGCGGCTCTGGCCCGCGTCCCCGGCGGGTCGGCTTCCGTGCAGAGCCCGCGGCCCGAGTCCTGGCGCGTGCGCGGCGCGGGGCCCGGCCCGTTGACTTTCGCGATACCGGAGTGCCCCGGCTGGCGGGCCTGGGTGGACGGGCGTCCCGCCCCGACGCGGTTGGCCGAAGGCCTGTTCTTGCAGGTGGACGTCCCCGACGGCCCGTTTCAGGCCGACTTCCGCTATGAGCCGCCGGGCTGGACGCTCTTGTGCCTCGCGGCCGTGCTCGCCTGGGCGGCCTGGGCGCGCGCTGGGCTCGTTTGGTACCGTCTCAGCGTATGAAGATGGCCCTCCTCCCGCTCTTGGCCTGCCCCGTCTGCTCGGGGGAGCTCGAGTTCGCCTCTTTAGACGACCATCCTCACGAGGGCGCCGAGCTCGACAGCGGCTCCCTGCGCTGCCGGCGCTGCTCTGTGCAGTACCCCATCGCCGACGGCGTCCCGCGCCTGCGCTTGGGCGACGCGATGAAGGACGGCCGCGTCGCGAGCACCGCCGAGCGCTTCGGCTTCGAGTGGCACCGCTACCCGGGCCCCCGCCCGGGCGTCGACCGGGACATCTTCTTGGAGGAGGTGCAGCTGCCGCCCGCCGCCCTGGCCGGCAAGCTCACGCTGGACGCGGGCTGCGGCATGGGCCGCTTCTCGCTGGCGGCCTTGGAGCTCGGCGCCGAGGTCGTCTCGGTGGACCTCTCGGACGCCCTGACGCGACTGATCCGCACGATGCGCGAGAACCCGCGCCTGCACGTCGTCCAGGGGGACTTGCTGCGGCCGCCGTTTAAGGCCGGGACCTTCGACCTGGTGTTCAGCCACGGCGTCATCCACCACACCGCCGACACGAAGGGCGCCTTCGACCGCATCGCCCCTCTCGTCAAGAAGGGGGGGAAGCTCTCGGTGTGGGTCTACGGCACGCCCGGCCCCTGGTCCAGCTTCAAGACGAACCCCTTGCGCTCGACGCGCGCCTGGCTCAGGAGCGCGCTGCCGTTGGTGTGGGTCCTCGTGTGGGCGCGCCAGCTCCTCTCCGATTCCCTGCGCGTCGTCACGACGCGGATGCCCTTCCATCTGCTCTACGCGCTGTGCTGGCCGCTGACGCTGCTCGGCGCGGTGCCCGTGCTCAAGTACCTGACGTACTCGGTCGACCCCCAGTTCGGCGTGCGCCTCATCGAGAACTTCGACTGGCTGGCCCCGCCGTTTCAGACCAAGCACACCAAAGAGGAGGTGCGCGGCTGGTTCGAAGGCGCGGGACTGCGCATCGTCAGCCAACTGGCCCACGGCGTCGTGCCCAAGGTGGGGTTTTTGGCGGAAAGGCCGGGCCCGTGAGGGTGGCCATGGTCAGCGCGGGCTTCCCGCCGTCCTTGGGCGGGGCCGAGCGCCAGGCCTACGAGCTCTCCCGCGCGCTGCGCGCGCGCGGCCACGACGTCTTCGTGCTCACCCGCGCCCTGCCCGGTCTCCCCGCGCGCGAGGACGTCGACGGCGTCCCGGTCGAGCGCCTGGCGGCCTGGGGCGGCGGGGTCCTCAACTCGTCGGTGTTCTTCGCGGCCTGCCTCAAACGTCTGCTGCGGGGCGACTACGACGCGGTGCACGCCCACCTCGCCTCCTCCCCGGCGCTGGCCGCGGCGTTGGCGGGGAGGCTGCTCGGGAAGCCCGCGGTCGTGAAGCTGGGCGGGGGGAAGGGCATCGGCGAGATCGCGCTGTCGGCCAAGAGCGCCGCGGGACGGCTCAAGCTCGCGCTCTTCAAGCTCCTGCGTCCGCGCTTCATCGCCGTCGCCGCCGAGCTCTCCGACGAGCTCGCGGAGCACGGCCTGGGGACGGCGGAAGTCGTCCCCAACGGCGTGGACCTTAAACGCTTCCGGCCTCCCGCCTCGGGCGAGAAGGAGTCCCTGCGCGCCGCTCTGGGATTGGGCCCCGGCCCCGTGTTCCTTTACATGGGCCGCCTGGCGTGGGAGAAGCGCCTGCCGGCCTTCGCGAGGGCGTTCGGGCGGGCGTGCGCGGGGACGGTCCCGCCGCCCCAGTTCGTCTGCGTGGGCGCCGGTCCCGAGCGGGTGGCCCTCGAGGCCTTGGGGCCGCGCGTCCTCGAGCCGGTCTGTGACCCGGCGCCGCTCTACCGCGCCGCGGACGTGTTCGTGCTTCCGTCGGTCTCGGAGGGCCTCTCGAACGCCTTGCTCGAGGCCTTGGCCTCCGGACTGCCGGTCTTGGGCAGCCGGGTCGGCGGGACGGCCGAGGCGGTCGAGGACGGGCGCAGCGGCCTGCTCTTCGACGGCGACCCGGACCCGGGGGCCGCGGCGCCGCTGCGGCGGCTGTTGGACGACCCCGGCCTCCGCGCGCGCCTCGCGGCCGGGGCCCGCGAGCGGGCGAAGGCGTTCGGGATGGAGTCGGTGGCCGCCCGCGTGGAAGCCCTCTACCGTGTTTGCTAGCCTAAGGGTCTCCCGATGAGCGCCCCCACCGTCGGCCTGTGCCTGCTGACCTTCAACGAGCTCGAAGGCTGCCGCCGCGACGTGCCGCTCTTGCCGCGCGGCGAGTTCGACGAGGTCTTTTGCGTCGACGGCGGCTCGAAGGACGGCACGGGCGACTACCTGAAGGGTTTAGGGATCCCCGTCCACGTGCAGCCCAAGCGCGGCCTGAACGCCGCGTACGTCCACGCCGCGCGCGTAGCCAAGACCGACGCGCTGGTCGTCTTCTTCCCGAAGGGCACCGTGCCGGTGTCCATCGTCAGCGACATCCGCAAGGCCCTCTTGGCCGGACCCGACCTCGTGGCCGCCAGCCGCAACATGGCCGGCGGCCGCAACGAGGAGGACGCCGACGTGGTGCGTCCGCGCAAGTGGTTCGTCCAGGTCCTGGGCGCCCTGGTCGCGCTCCTGTGGCGCCGCGAGGGCGCGTACCTCACCGATATCCTGCACGGCATCAAGGGCTTCCGCGTGGAGGCCTTCAAGGCGATGAGGGTCGAGGAGGAGGGGCACTCGGTCGATCTGTGCATGGCCGCCCGCTCCTACAAGCTCCGCCAGTCGCGCACCGAGGTGCCGGCCGTCGAGAGCCCGCGCTTCTACGGCGAGACGCACTTCAAGGCGCTGGCGGGCGGGACGCATCTGCTCGGGTACCTCGCCCGCGAGGTGCTCGGGGCCAACCCGGGGCAGGCGGGATGAAGAAGTTCATCGTCTCGACCACCATCAACCCGCCCACCGAGGCCATCCGGCTCTTCGACCGGATGGAGGGCTGGGAGCTCGTCGTCGTCGGAGACAAGAAGACCCCGGCCGACTACAAGCTGGGTCGCGGCCTCTACATGACGCCGGCGATGCAGGAGGAGCTCGACAAGGAGCTCTCCGACGCCATCGGCTGGAGCTGCATCCAGCGCCGCAACATGGGCTTCCTCCACGCCTACCGCCAGGGCGCCGACGTCGTCGCCACGGTCGACGACGACAACGTCCCCTACGAGGGCTGGGGGACGGACCTCCTCGTCGGCACGCACCCCCGCGGCCGCCTCTTCAAGACGGACCTCCCGGTCTTCGACCCCGTCGGCGCCACGAACTACCGCCACCTGTGGCACCGCGGCTACCCGCTGCAGCTCCTGCACAAGCGCGACTACTCGCAGGTCGCGGCGGGCGAGCCGCTCGGCCGCTGCGACGTGCAGGCCGACTTCTGGGACGGGGACCCCGACATCGACGCGCTCTGCCGCATGGAGCACCGCCCGGCCTGCCGCTTCGAGGCGGCCGGCTTCCCGCTGGCCTCAAACGCCTGGGCGCCGTTCAACTCCCAGAACACCTTCCTGACCCGCGAGGCCCTGCGGCACTACTTCATGTTCCCGGGCATCGGCCGCATGGACGACATCTGGGGCGCGTACCACCTGCAGGCGCAGGGGTTCAAGGTCGTCTTTGCGAAGCCCTCGGTGCGCCAGGACCGCAACGTGCACGACTTCACCAAGGACATGGTGGGCGAGTTCCTCGGCTACGAGAAGAACCTCGCCTTGGTGACGGCGCTGCAGAAGGACAAGGAGGCGCTGACCGCCTTCCTGCCCGAGCGCGCGGCCAAGGCCTTCACCCGCTATCGGAGCCTGCTATGAGAATCCTCGTCACCGGCGCCGGCGGCTTCATCGGCCACCACCTCGTCACCTACCTGAAAGCCCAGGGCCATTGGGTGCGCGGGGCCGACCTGAAGAAGCCCGAATACGCCCCCACGGACGCCGACGAGTTCAGCGTCTGCGACCTGCGCGAGCGCGCCGCCGCCGACGCCGCGGCCCAAGGGGTCGACGAGGTCTATGCGCTGGCCGCCGACATGGGCGGGATGGGCTACATCTCGGCGAACCACTACACGATCCTCTCCTCGAACGCCCTCATCAACATCAACACCCTCGAAGGGGCCCTGCGCGCGGGCGTCAAGCGCTACTTCTACACCTCCTCGGCCTGCGTGTACCCCGAGTACAAGCAGACCTCGGCCGACGTCGTGCCCTTGAAGGAGGACGACGCCTACCCCGCCCAGCCGCAGGACGCCTACGGCTGGGAGAAGCTCCTCACCGAGCGCCTGTGCCTGCACGCCAACGAGGAAAAGCGCATCACCGCGCGCATCGTGCGCTTCCACAACATCTTCGGGCCGCAGGGCACCTGGGACGGCGGGCGCGAGAAGGCCCCCGCCGCGATGTGCCGCAAGGTGGCCTTCGCCGAGCTCTCGGGCAACCCCGAAGTCGAGATCTGGGGCGACGGCAAGCAGACGCGCTCGTTCTGCTACATCGACGACTGCGTCGAGGGCATCTCCCGCCTGATGCGCTCGGACCACGCGGAGCCTTTGAACCTGGGTCAGGACCGGATGGTCTCCATCGACCAGCTGGCGGACCTCGTGGCCGCGGCGGCGGGCGTCCAGATCGTCAAAAAGCACGTGCCGGGCCCGCAGGGCGTGCGCGGACGCAACTCGGACAACTCGAAGCTGCGCGCGGTCCTCGGCTGGGAGCCGCGGATCAGCTTGGAAGAGGGCCTCAAGCGCACCTACGCCTGGGTGCGCGAGGAGGTGCGCCGCAAGCACTTCCCGAAGGCCGCCGCGCGGACGTCTTGATGCCGCGCGCCGTCTGGGCCGTCCTGGCCGCCGGGCTGGCCTTCCGCGCCTTCAAGGTCTGGATCAACCCCGGGCTGCTGACGCCCGTGGAGGGGGACTTCCACCTCATCGCCCGGTCCCTGGCCGAGCACGGCGTCTACGCCTACGACGGGCTCACCCCCACGGCCTTCCGCCTCCCCTTCTGGCCTCTGACGCTCGCGCTCCTCATCCGCCTGACCGGGTCGGCGGGGCCCACGCCGGTCATCGTCATGAACATCCTCCTGTCTATGGGGGCCGCGGTCCTGACCTACCTCGCCGCCCGCCGCCTGACGCCGGAGCGCTGGGCCGCCGCGGCCGCCTTGATGGCCGTCCTCAACCCCTTCTCCGCGCACCTCGACTTCACGACGGGCTATGAGAGCGTGCTCTCCTTCCTCTTCGCGGCGCTGATGCTCCTCCTCGTGCGCGCCGTCCAGGAGGGCGGGGACTCGGCGCGCCCCTGGCTGGCCGCCGGCGCCGTGACCGGCCTGTCGCTGACCTGCCGCTCCAGCCTGCTGCTCCTGCCGCCGCTCTTGACCCCCTTCCTCCCCTCCTGGACCGGCCGGCCGGGCGCCTGGCGCTGGGGCCTCATGATGACAGCGGCGGCCTACCTCTTCGTCGCGCCGTGGCTCGTGCGGAACTTCCTGCTGTTCGGGCGTGTCATACCTTTTGAAGACGGCATGGGACTGCACGCGTTCTACCAGTCGACCGAGGGCGTCCAGGGCATCACGCCCGACGAGGCGCTGCCGGAGCCCATCCGCGGCTATTATTTCGCCCACGACCCGCAAATCGGCCCGGCCTCGAAGGAGGTCGCGCTCGCCAACATCCGGCGCGCGCCGCTGCGCTACGTCGGGTTCTGCGTGGGGCGTCTTAAGACCATCTGGTTCGACGGCGGCTGGGCCGAGCAGGGCTTAGGGCTGGACCGGGCCTTCGCCGATTACCGTCGCGAGGGGGCCTGGGGCGCCGCCGTGGGCAAGGTCCTCGCGAAGGGCGCCGAGGCGGCCTTCCTGCTGGCGGCCCTGGCCGGCATGGTCCTGTCGTGGAAGACCCCCGCGGCGCGCCCCGTGACGGCCCTCATCCTCTATATGAACATCCACCTGCTGACCCAGGGCCTCTCCCGCTACGTGGTCCCCGCCGTGCCCGCCCTGGCGGTGCTCGCCGCGCTGGGCGCCCAAGGCGCCTGGGCCCGCCTCGCGCCGCGGAGGGCCGCCTAGATGTGCGGCATCGTCGGCGCGGTCTTCGCCTCGCCCGGCAAGGCCGACCGCGCGCGCCTTAAAAAAGCCAACGACCTAATCACCCACCGCGGGCCCGATGACGAGGGCTTCTACACCGACGACCACGCGGCCCTGGCGATGCGGCGCCTCTCCATCATAGACGTGTCCGGCGGCCATCAGCCGATGGAGAGCCGCGACGGGAACCTCGTCATCGTCTTCAACGGCGAGGTCTATAACTTCCAGGAGCTGCGCGCGCCGCTCGAGGCGGCCGGCTATCCGTTCAAGACGCGCTCCGACACTGAGGTGGTCCTCGCCCTCTACGAGAAGGAAGGCGCGGCGGCCGTCGGCCGCCTGCGCGGCATGTTCGCCTTCGCCGTCTGGAACAAGCGCGACAAGCGCCTCTTCCTCGCGCGCGACCGCATCGGCAAGAAGCCGCTGCTCTACGCGCTCCTCCCCGGCGGCCTGGCCTTCGCCTCCGAGCTCAGGTCCCTGCTGGTCTGGGACGGGGTCGACACGGCGCTCGAAGCCCGGGCCATCGACCTCTATCTGTCGCTGCAGTACATCCCCGCGCCGGGCACCATCTATAAGGGCGTCAAGAAGCTGCCGCCCGCGCACACGCTGACCTACCAGGACGGCCGGGTCACCATCGAGCGCTACTGGGACCTGCCGCTGGGCGCGCCGCGGCTCACCGCCGACGTCCGCGAGGCCGAAGAGATGGTCCGCGCGAAGGTCATCGAGGCGGTCAAGCTGCGGATGATCAGCGACGTGCCGCTGGGAGCCTTCCTCTCGGGCGGGATCGACTCCTCCATCGTCGTCGCGTGCATGGCCGGGCTCTCCGAGCGGCCGGTCAAGACCTTCTCCATCGGCTTCGACCACGACGCCTTCTCGGAGCTGCCCTACGCCCGCCAGGTCGCCCGTCAGTACGGCACCGACCACAACGAGTTCGTCGTCACGGCCGACATGGCCGACGTCCTGCCGAAGCTGGCCTGGCACTACGGCGAGCCCTACGCCGACGCCTCGGCCCTGCCCTCGTACTACGTCTCGCGCGAGACGCGCAAGCACGTGACCGTGGCCTTAAACGGCGACGGCGGCGACGAGGCCTTCGCCGGCTATGTGCGCTACTTCGCGATGAAGGCGGCGCGCCTCTACGACGTGGTCCCGGGCCCGCTGAAGAGGCTCATCGTCGCGGGCGCCGAGTACTTGCCCGAGAAGGACGCGCCCTTCTCGACCTTGTGGCGCGCCAAGCGCTTCCTGCGCGCGGCCGTCTTCGGCGACTTCGCCCAGCGCCACCTCAAGGTCATCTGCTACTTCTCCGACGAGGACAAGCAGGGGCTCTACGGCCCCGCGATGCGCCGGGCCCTCGGGGAGGAGGAGGCCGGCGCGCGCTCCCGCGCGGCCAGCTACCTGGGCGACGCCTACGAGCGCTCGAAGGGCGAGGATTTCGTCAACCGGATGCTCTACACGGACGTCGTCACGTACCTGCCCGAAGATTTGATGGTGAAGATGGACATCGCCTCGATGGCGAACTCCCTGGAGGCCCGCTCGCCCTTCCTCGACCACGAGGTGATGGAGACGGCCTTCCGGCTGCCGGGCGAGTGGAAGCTCAAGGGCCTGCGCGGGCACAAGTGGATCCTGAAAAGGGCCTTCGCCGACAAGCTCCCGCAGTCCATCACGAAGCGCCCGAAGATGGGCTTCGGCATCCCGATGGCGCCGTGGTTCCGCGGCAAGCTCAAGCGCTACTTCGAGGAGACCGTCCTCTCGCCCGAGGCCTTGAACCGCGGCTACTTCGAGGAAGCCTACCTGCGCAAGATGTGGGACGACCACCAGTCCCGCCGGCGCGACCACGGCTACCGGCTGTGGGCGCTCCTCATGCTCGAGCTCTGGCACCAGAAGTGCCGGCCGGATTTCAGGGGGTTCGGCGCGTGAGCTTGTTGAGCGATGCGTATCGGGCGTTCTTCCGCCGGGCCCGCGGGTTCGGCTTCGGTTTAGGCGTCTTCAACCGCCTCCATCGCCTGGTCTGGGAAGGCTGGCTGCAGCCGGACTTCGTCGAGGTCGACTCGATGCGGTTCTACCTGCAGGGCCACGACGAGGCGATCTCGGACTGCCTGCGCATGGGGGAGGAGTACGAGTCGGCCGAGTCGCGCGCGTTCAAGGAGCGCCTGCGGCCCGGCATGACGGTCTTCGACCTGGGGGCCAACATCGGGTTCTACAGCGTGCTGGCCTCCCGGCTCGTGGGCCCCGCGGGCCGGGTCTACGCGTTCGAACCCGACCACGACAACCTCTGGCTCCTGCAGCGGAACATCCGCGAGAACGGCTGCCGCAACGTCGAGGTCTGCCCTTACGCGGTGTCCGAGTCCCTGGGTTTCGCCGACCTCTACCGCAACGACGCCGCTCCCTCGGCGCATTCCATCGCGGTGCCCCCTCCGGGCAGCGCGGCCGGGCGCCGGGTCGTCAGCGTCTCCCTCGACGGCCTCTTCCCCCCCGAGGTGTGCCCGGACTTCGTCAAGATGGACATCGAGGGGGCGGAGTTCGCGGCGCTGCGCGGGATGCGGCGGATGCTCGCGGACCCGCGCCTGAGCTGCGTCGTCCTCGAGTGCCTGCCCTCCATCCTCGAGAAGATGCGGCTCTCCGAAGGGGAGATCGCGGCCTTCCTGACCGGGTTCGGCTTCACGACGAGCAAGCTCGACGCCCACAACATGCTGGCGACCCGGACCCGCTAGAGGAGCGCCCGGAGCGCCCGCCCCGGCGCGGCCCGCGCGGTGACGCCGACCCGCTCGGCTTTGAGGTGGGAGGCCAGGGATTTGAGGGTTTCCGCGGTCCCCTGCAGGATGGAGTCGGCGTTCCTCTCCTCCCCCGCCTCCAGGTGCACCCGGCGCACTTCCAAGACCTTCCGGTCCCGGTGGTTTTTGGGGTCCAGCCGCCCCACGAGGCGCCCGTCGTGCAGGATGGGCAGCACGTAGTACCCGTAGCGGCGCTTGGGCGCCGGCGTGTACACCTCGATCTTGTAGTCGAAATCGAAGAGACGGACGACGCGCTCCCGGTGCCACATCAAGGAATCGAAAGGAGAAAGCAGCGTCGTCCCCGACGGTTCGGGCGGGTTCTCAAGCGCTGGGACGTCCGCGGCGAGCGCGTACCAGGGCTCCTCCGCGCCCTCGACCCGCAGCTCGACGGCTTCCCCGTCTTTGAGGAGGGCCTTGAGCGCCTGCCCGCGCTCTCCGGCCTTCTGCCGCGGGAAAGTCATGTACATCCGCAGGTCCTTCTCCGTCGCCGCGCCCATCGCCTTCAGCGACGTGCGCAGGTGCCAGCCGGGGAACTCCGCGGCGGGCAGCGGCTCGACCTCCGGCAGCACGCGTGAAGCCAGGTCGTAGACCTTTTCGAAGTTGACGCGGGCGGCGACGCCGAGGCGCCCGGCCATCCAAAGATAATGCAGCGCGTGCTGGGTCGCGTCCCAGTTCCACCAACCCCCGCCGCGCCTCTTGGGCCGCGTGAAGCCGCCGCCCTTAAGCGGGCCGCGCGCCGCGGCCTCGGCCTCCACGGCGGCCACGGCCTTGGCGTTGCGCCGGAGCCAGCCCGACCAGCCGGTGTGGCGGGTCTTGTAGTCGGCCATCACGCGCCGCCACGCCGGCAGGTGCTCCCGCGCGACGAGGCAGGCGGCGTGCGACCAATATTCGAAGAGCGCGCGGTCCCGGTAGACCCAGGCGTCGAGGGCCTGCGCGTCGTAGGCGCCGAAGCGGCTCCACAGCGTCAGGCGGTGCGCGCGCTCGACCACGTTGATGGAATCGAGCTGCAGCCCGCCCGTCGCCGCGGCGCAGCGCTCAAGCGACTCCCGCGTCAGGGGCTGAAAACGCGGGCGGTCCAGCCCCTGGCGCGCGAGGAAAAGGCGCGCCGCGGCGGCCTTCGAGAAGGTCCTCACGGACCCACCGCGTAGACGGCGATGCCGAAGCGGTCGACCAAAAGCGGCGGTCCGAGGACGTCGCCCACGAAGCGGCGGTAGTCGGCCAGGACCTCCTCCGAGAAGAGCGGGTCCGTCCCGTGGACCACGACGAACGCCGCGCCCGCGCGCCGCAGGGCCCCGCGGCCGCCCTGCGTCAGCGCCGCGCGCCGAGCGGCGAGGCGCGGGTCCTCGTAGAGCGCGTGCAGGACGGCGGGGTGCGTCGTCTCGTAGAGGACGTCGGTGTTGAGCACGGTGCGAAGGGAGGCCCAGGTGTGCCGCGGCGGACGCCCCAGCACGAGCGGCCGTCCGTGGAGCGGCTGGGCGAGCATGTAGGGCTGGACGTCCACCGAGACGTCGCCCGCCGGCCCGACCGCGGCGGGCAGCTCCAGCACCGCGCCGGGGCGCGGGTCGGCGCGCAGGAGCGCATAGGCCTCGCCGTCCGGAAGCGCCGTCCACCAGCGGCCCGCTTGGGGCAGGGCCAGCTCCCAGGCGAAGCCGACGGCCAGGGCCGAGAAGAGCGCCGCGCGGGCCCGGGGCCGGTTCGCGTCCCAGAGCGCTCGCACCGCGAACGCGGCGAAGACCGCCGCGGCGAGCCAGGCCAGCGTCGCCAGGCGCGCCGGGGCGCGCAGGCTCCCCACGAGCGGGAGGGCCTGGAGGAGGGCGTAGGGCAGAGGCACGGCCGTCGGCGCGAAGGCGGGCTGCAGGTGCGGGCCCAGCGCCAGCACGAGCGCCCCGGCGCCGAGGAGGCCCCAAGCGCCCTGCCCCCGCGCGGCCTTCGCGCGCCAGCCCCAGGCGAGCAGGGCCAAGAGCGTCAGCGGGAAGTAGCCCATCAGGTGCTCGGCCGCGGCGCGGCGGGCCAGGCCCGGCCGGCTCAGCACCCGGCCCGCCGTGAGCGCGGCCTCGTCGGGGAAGCCAGAGGTGAGGCGCCGCAGCGACTGCACGGCCTGCGACGGGTGCCAGGCCGGGAGGTCCACGAAGGACAGCAGGCTCAGCGAGTAGGACTCGCTGCCGCCGATGAGGTCCGGCAAAGGCGCGACCACCGGCCAATAGGCCGCGGCGCAGGCCGCCGCCGCCAACCCCCAGGCCAGGGCCGCCTCGCGCGCGAATCGGCGGGGGTCGCCCAGTTCGCCGCGCGCCCACAGCGCGGCGGCGTAGAGCGGCCCGCCGACCCCGAGCGCGGCGAAGGCCGTGTAGGGCGTCGCCAGCGCGGAGCCCAGGGCCCCGAGGAGGAGGGGGAGGCGCGCGGGACGCCCGTCGGCCAGGCGGCGCAGTCCGAGAAACAGCACGGGGAGGAACCCGGTGAACGCTTGGCCGAATTGCCCCAGGCGATGCTGGGTCAAGGACTCCTGGCTGAACATGAACACGAAGCCCGCGGCCAGCGCGGCGGGCCCGTGCGCGCTCAGCTCGAACGCCAATAGGAACATCCCGACCCCGGCCCCCAGGTAGGCGGCGAGCGCCAGCGCGTTCACCCCCGCGTAGAGGCCCACGGCCTTTGCCAATGGCCAGTAGAGGAGGGCGCTCAGCGGCGAGTGCGGGCCCACAGGGACGGCCTCGGGGTGCATGAGCGCCGTCGACGTCCAAGGCGAGGGGCCGGCCGCGCGCCACGCGCCGCCGAACCACCAGGCCTCCCACACCAGGACGCCCGCGACCTGCCCGCCGCCGAGCACGGGCCGGCCCGGGTCGCGCAGGAGTGGGGCATGGAGGACGGCCAAGGTCCCCGCATAGAGGGCCGCGGCGAGGAGGACGGCCTTAGAGCTTCTCGGCCAGGAGGGTCCAGGACATTCCATGGGTGTGGGTGAGGCGCGTGACGCGCAGGGGGAGGCCTTCGGCCAGGGCGAGCATCTCGTCTTTCGTCCAGTAGTGGGCGATGTGGGGGAGCAGCTGGTCGAAGACCATCGCCTCGGTGTGGCGGAACGAGCGCTTGGCGAGGAGCGCCAGATAAGGGTCGCCGTGGGGCAGAAGCAAACGCAGGCGCAGGAGCGTCGTCAGAGCGCGGGCGAGCGCCAGCGTCAGCACGGGGTGGATGCGCGAGGTCACCAGGCGCCGCAGCGGGTCGGCCCAGCGCAGGTAGCCTTCGTTGCCCTCCCGGGCGTAGGCCCAGAGGATGAGCGTTCCCCCGGGCTTGAGCGCGCGCGCCAGGTTCCGCACCGCGTCCGCGGGGCGCTCGAGGTGCTGGAGGACGCCGATGCAGAAGACGGCGTCGAACTCGGCGTCGGCGACGAGGTCGTAGACGGAGAGGTGCCTCACCTCGCACGCGGGGTGCGCGGCCAGGTTGCGCCGCGCGACGCCGACCGTGCGCTCGTCGTAGTCGAAGGCCAGTCCCGAGGCCGCGCCGGCCTCGAGCGCCCACAGGCTGTTGCGGCCGATGCCGCAGCCGGCGTCGAGGAAGCGCTTGGCCTTGAAGAAAGAGAGCGGCAACGGGGTGATCCAGCCCGCGAACTGCTCCTTATGGAGCGGGATGACCTCGTGATAGAAGGCCCAGGCGAAGCCGAAGGCGCGCTCGGTCCCGCCGCTCATGGCTTGCGCGCGGCGGCGAAGAGCTGTGCGCCGCGGGTGCGGGAGTTGAGCCGGAAGGCCAGGCGCAGCGCCAGGCAGACGGCGTCCTCGACGGGCCCGTACGCGGCGCCGCCGAAGCGTTCCATCGCCGCGCCGGGGCGGAGGTTGGCGAGGCGCTTGGAGAGGTCGTGGAACGGGAAACCCTCGTTCCAGACGCGCAACGGCTCCCAGCCCGACCCGCGCAGAAGCTCCCGGGCCTCCTCGGCCGAGTAGTGGCGCCGGTGGCCGACGGCGCGCTCGGTCTCGCCCACGGGCCCGCTCTGGGTGGACAACAGCAGGCGTCCGCCGGGACGGGCGAGCGTCAGGGCGTTGGCGAGGAAGACACGGGGGCGCTCCACGTGCTCGAGCACCTCGCTGGCCACGACGGCGTCGAAGGTCCCGGCCAGCGCCGGCGGGACGGCTTCGGGGAAGTCGAGGTCCGCGGTCAGCCATTCGCCCCCGGGGTGCCGCCGCCGGTTCTCGGCGAGCTGGGCCTCGGAGGCGTCCACGCCGCATAGGCGCGCCGCGGGGTTTGCGGCCGCGACCTCCAAGAGGAGCTCACCGCCCCCGCAACCGAGGTCGACCACGGACTGCGCCGCCTCGCGGGCGAGCTCCGCGAGCAGGCGCCGCACCCGCAGGCGCGGCGCGGCCATCTTGCGCCAATAGTCGCTGCGGCCCGCGGAGAGGCTGCGGTAGTACGCGTCGTTGGCCGCGTCCATCAGCGGCCGAGGACGGAGCGGTACACGGCGAGCGTCTCGCGGGCGGTCTTCTCCCAAGGCAGGGCGGCCGCCCGGCGCAGGCCCTTCTCGCGCAGGTCCGCGCGCACCGCGCCGTCGTCTAAGACCTGGACCATCGCCGCGGCGAGCTGCTCGGGGGAGTCGTAGTCGCACAAGAGAGCCGCCTCGCCGGCGACCTCGGGCAGGGCCCCCGAGCGCGAGGTGACGACCGGCGTCCCGCAGGACATCGCCTCGAGCACGGGCAGGCCGAAGCCCTCGTAGCCGGAGGCGAACATCAAAGCCTGGGCGAGGTTGTAGGCCGCCACGAGGTCGGCCTGCGGGACGTAGCCCAGCCATTGGACGCGGCGCGACAGGCCCAGCTCCGCCGCGCGGCGCTGGACGTCCTCGTAGAGCGAGCCGCGCGGGCCGGCCATCACGAGGCCCACGGTTCCCAGATGGGAGGGCAGCCGCGCGAGCGCTTCCAGGGTCCAGCGCGGGTCGCACCAGGGGTCGAAGGGGCCCACCATCATCAGGAAGCGCTCGGGGAGCCGGTATTGGGCGCGCACGTGGGCCAAGGTCTCCTTAGGCAACGGCTTGAACACGCCGCCGTCGACGCCCTCGTGGATGACCTGGATGCGCTCGGGCGCCACGCCCCAGCGCTCGACCAAATCCTTCTTCGTGCCCTCCGAGATGGAGAGGATGCGCTCGACGCGCCCCAAGCCCGGACGCACGACTTCGCCGAACAGCTCCTTCATCCAGCCGGAACTCCACTCGGGGTGGACCTCGGTGAACAGGTCGTGGACCGTGGTGACGAGGGGGACGCGCTTTGTGACCGGCACGCGGTGGCAATGATAGAGGTCCGCGCCGCGGGCCGCCAGATAGGACTCGACGAGCGGCACCTTCCAGCCCCACTCGGCCTTGCGGACGACGCGTTCCGGCCAGCGCGCGTGCAGGCGCTTCCACCGCGCGCCGGGGGGCGGGGCCAGGCGGGCCGCGACGTCGGGATGGCCGCCGAAGTAGTACGTGAAGAGCAGGTACTCGGTCTCGGGGTCCATCTCGGAGAGCAGCGTGATCAGGCGCCGGTTGTAGACCGCGACGCCGCCGCGCCCCGAGCCGTGGAGCGGCTCCTCGATGACGATCCTCACGGCGCGAGCCTCGCGGCTTCGTCGAGGTAAGGCTTCACCGCGGCCGCGGCCGCCGCGTAGTCGGCGGGGGCCAGCGCCGGGGAGTAGCGCGCCCGGAGCCACGCGCCGCGCGCCGCCCGAGCCGCGGCGAGGACGGGGGCGGGCAGGGCCGCCCAGCGCCACACGCCCGTCTTGCGCGCGGCGGCGGCCCCGAGCTCGGCGGCCAAGAAGGCCCGCGCCTCGTCGGGCTTAAGCGACTTGAGCATGTAGCCCGCGACCTCCTCGGCGAGCGCCCGGCGGCGCTCCTCGAAGAGCTCCGCCGGCAGCCCCGAGGCGCGCAGGGCCTCGAGAGACTCCCGGTAGTCACGGCCGTGCTCGCGCGTGATCTGCCCCTCGTGGAGGGTGCGCACCGACAGCGGCGCGGCGAGGGCGCCGACCTCGAGGCCGCCGGCGAGCATCCGCGCGTAGAGCTCGGTGTCCTCCAGGATGCGCAGGTCCGTGCGGAAGGGTCCGAAGCGCTCGAAGGCCTCGCGCGACACCGCGACGTTCGTCGTCACGTAGGGGAGCCAGCGCTCGCCGACCGCGTAGTGCCCGGGGACGCGGCCCTGCGGGATCTCGCGGGCGGGGTCGAAGAGCGTGCCCACGACGCGGCCCAGGCGCCAGACGTAGGCGTTCGAGAACCAGAAGCCGACGCCGGGGCGGGCCTCGGCCGCGGCCCGGAAGGCGGCCAGGCGGGAGGGCAGGTACATGTCGTCCGAGTCGAGGAAGGTCACGAAGCGCCCGCGCGCGCGGGCGATGGCCAGGTTGCGGCAGCGGTGCTGGCCGCCGTTCTCCTTCTGGGCGACCACGGTGACCCGCGGGTCGGCCGGCAGGCGCGCGAGGACCTCGGGCGTGCCGTCGGCGGAGCCGTCGTCTACGACGAAGGCCTCCCAGTCCTTCTCGGTCTGGCCCAGGAGGCTCAACACCGCCGCGGCGGCCAGCCGCGCGCGGTTGTAGGTGGGGATGACGACGGTGAAGAAGGGGGAGCTCACGCGCGCCTCCGGCCGGCCAGCCAACGGGCCACCGCCGCGGCGGTGCGCTCGCCAGCACGGCCGTCGCCGAAGGGGCAGCGCGCGCGGGACATCCGCCGCCAGGCGCCCGCGTCGTCTAAGAGCCGCTCCGCCTCGCGCACGAGACGCGCGGGCTCCCGGCCCACGAGCCGGCCGCCGCCGGCCGCCAGAAGCTCGGGGCGCTCGGTCACGTCGCGGGCGACGAGGACGGGCCGGCCGAGGGCGGACGCCTCCTCCTGCAGGCCGCCCGAGTCGGTGACGACCAGGCGGCAGCCGGCCAAAAGCCCGACGAAGTCGAGGTAGGGCAGGGGGGCAAGGAGCTCGAGGCGCGGGTGGGGCCGGAGCGCGCGGGCCGCGCGGCGCACCGCGGGGTTTGGGTGCACCGCGAAGACGACGCGGACGTCGGCCCTGCGCGCGGCCAGCGCGCGCAGGGCGCCGAGCATGCGCTCAAGCGGCCGCCCGAAGCTCTCGCGCCGGTGGAAGGTGGCCAGCACGCAGCCGGGCCGGCTCCGGGGGGCCCGCGCCGCGGCCCAGCGCACCGCGTCCACCGCCGTGTTCCCGGTGACGAGGCTGCCCGGCCCGCCCAGGCCCTCGCGGCGCAGGTTCGCCCTCGCCGCGCGGGTCGGCGCGAAGCGCAGGGCGCTTAAGTGGTCGACGACCACCCGGTTGCCCTCTTCGGGGAAGGGGTTCGCCCGGTCGAAGGAGCGTAGGCCGGCCTCGACGTGGCCGACCGGCACGCCCGCGTGGAAGGAGGCCAGCGCGGCCGCCGCGGCGGTCGTGGTGTCGCCTTGGACCAAGGTCAGCGCGGGACGCCAGCGGGCCAACAGAGGCCCCAGACCCTCGAGGACGCGCGCGGCGAGCCGGACGTGCGTCTGCCCCGCCCGCATCAGCCGCAGGTCGGCGTCGGCCTTGAGCCCCAGGTCGGCGAGCGCGTCGTCGAGGAGCTCGCGGTGCTGGCCGGTCGAGACCAGGCGCACGCCGATGCCGCGCCGGCGCAGCGCGCGCACGACGGGGGCGAGCTTGACCGCCTCGGGCCGCGTGCCGAGTACGGCGAGGACCCGGGTCATCGCGGGGCTCCCGCCGGGGTCCCGCCGGCGAACGGGTCGGCTTCCCGCAGGCGCCCCAGCGCCATCGCGGCCGCCGGCCGCCGGCGATAGAGGAGGTACAGCCGGGCGTAGAGCCCCGGCGCCAGCACCGCCAGAGAGAGCGCGGCGGCCTTGAGGGCCGCCTCGCCCGCTCCGCGCGCGCCGCGCAGCAGCGCGCCCAAGAGGCGCAAAGCCCGCGCGCGGCGCCCCGCGTAGGCCGAGAGCAGCACCAGGCGCTCGGAGCGCTCGCGCCGGCGCTCGGCGAGGGCCTCGGGGGACCAGCGCAGGGCCAGGCCCTGGGCGCGCAGGCGGCGCTTTAAGTGCGCGTCGAAGCGGCGCTGCGCGCGGTGTCCGAGCGCGAGGTCCTGGGCGCAGCCCTTCGCTTCGCCCCAGCGGTCGCTCCAGCTGCGGCCGTGGCGGCGGTAGAGCGTCAGCGCCAGCGGGATGTTCCCGGCCGGCGCGAAGAAGAGGCCGTGCTGGAACAGGTAGGCGTCGGGGAGGGTGTAGGCGAAGTCGGGGGGGACGGGGCCGATGCGCTCGAGGACGTCCCGGCGCAGGCTCATCGAGCTCATGTGCGAGCCCCAGACCGGCCCGCGCAAGAGGTCCTCGAAGGTGACCCGGCCGGGGCGGGGCAAAGTCTCGACGCCGAGGTCGGCCCCCGCGCCGTCGATGTAGCGGCAGCCGTGCTGGACCGCGCCGAGGTCCGGTTCGCTCCGGAAGCGCTCGAGGACGCGTTCGACCTTGTCGGGGACCCAGAGGTCGTCGGCGTCGAGGAAGCTGACGACCTCGCCCCGGGCCAGCGCCAGCCCCGCGTTGAGCGTCCCGGCCTGCCCCTGGGAGTTCTCCCGGTAGTGGTAGCGGACCCGGGCCCCGAACGCCGCCACGCGCGCGCGCGTGTCGTCGGTCGAGCCGTTGTCGACCACGATGACCTCGTGGTCGGAGGCGGGCACGGTCTGGGCCAGCACGCTCTCCAGGGTGGCCGTGATGTAGCGGCCGTAGTTGTAGGCCGTGACGAGGCTGGTCGCCGCGGGCCGGCTCACGATGCGGGCTCCGCGCGGCCCAGCGTGGCCCCCCAGAGGCGACGGATCAGAGCGCGCTCGTCGGAGCCCACGACCGCGAGCCCGGCGCCGCAGTAGGCGAGGGTCCCCAGGGCGCACAGGGCCGCCAGCGACCCCCAGCCGGTCGCCCGCTCGCGCAGGGGCCAGAGCACGGCGAGCAGCCCGGCCGCGGCCGCCAGCGGCCGCGCGAGGACCTCGCCGGCGTATTCGGCCGCGGTCATGCCGAAGAGGTCTCGGCTGACGAGCCAGACGTAAGGCAGGGCGGCCAGCGCCTGGGCCAGGGCGAAGGCCAAGGCGGCGCCGAGGATCCCCATCCGGGGGATGAACACGACCCAGCCGACCAGGCACAGGGCGGCTTGGGCCGTCTGCCACGCGGACGTGTAGGCGGGCCGCCCGCGGCCGGTCGCCGCCGTCGTCGGCATCGAACCGAGCAGATTGAAGAAATATCCGGCGGCGATGAGGCGCAGCGGCCAGACGCCCTTTTCGGAAAAATCCCCGCCGAGCCATAAGGACAAGAGCTGCGGGGCGAAGAGGGACAAAAGCAGGAATCCCGGCACGGTCAGCCACAGCACCAGCTGGCCTCCGAGGCGGTAGACGCGCCCGAGGGCGTCGGCCTCTCCCTGGCCTTCCATCTCGCTGATCATCGGGAACAGCGAGACCATCGCCGCGTTCGGGAGGGCGAAGAGCTTTTGGAGCAGCATCGCGGGGATGGTGTAATAGGCCAGCTCCGCCAGCGGCAGGCGCGAGCCGAGGACCAGCCGGTCCCATTGGAACGTCGCCGACCACGCCAGCTGGGTCACGAAGATCTGCAGCGCGTAGGAGCGGAAGGACGCCGCCGTCGCCCGATCGGCCGCCCCGTCTTCCGGGGCCGCGTCCGGCAAAGACGCCCATGCCCAGGCGAGCGCCCCGACGGCGAGGGCGACGTGCACCGCGATGTAGAGGACGCCGAGGGAGCGCAGGCCGTGCCCGAGCCACACGAGGAGGGCGCTGCCGCCGAGGACCAGCGTCGACTGGGCGACCAGGAGGGCGTTGGCGGCGGGGAAGCGCTGCAGGCCCTGGTTCACGCAGACGGCGAGCTGGAGCAGAGCCACGAACACGCCGCTCGCGGACGCCGCCGCGACCAAGAACGCGGCGTCCGCCTGCGCGGCGGGGCTGACGTTCAAGAACGAGGCGGTCAGCCAGCCGCGCGCCGCGAAGAGGGCGGCGGACCCGGCGAGGACGGGGAGGGTATGGAGGCGCAGGGAGGCGAGCACGGCGGCCCGCACCGCGTTCCCGTCCCCCTTGCCGCGCAGCTCGGCCACGAATTTGACCGTGGCGTTGCCGGCGCCCATCGTCAGCAGGAGCAGATAGCCCGAGAAGGAGCCCATCAGGGCGTAGAGGGCGTAGCCCTCGAGCCCCAGGCCGCGGACCATCAGCGGCAGCAGGAAGAAGCTCAAGGCCGAGAGCACCACGAGCCCCCACAGGCTCCAGAGGGTGTTCACGAGGAAGCGCACGAGGCGCGGACGTTCCGGCATGGGCGAAGCACGATGGTACAAAAACCGGGAGACGGGCCAGATTGACGGGGGTGGAGGGGGTTTGTGACAATCCCTCGGCATGCGTCAAAACGCGGACTTGTGCGTCATCGGCGGGGCGGGCCACGTCGGCCTGCCGCTGGCCCTGGCCTTTGCGGACCGCGGCCTGCGCGTGCGCGTCGTGGACGTCAACCGCCGGGCCTTGGCCGCCATCGCCAAGGGCCGCATGCCCTTCATGGAAGAGGGCGGGGCGGCGCTGCTGCGTCGGGTCCTCAAGTCGGGGCGCCTGGAGCTCACGGACAAGGCCTCCGGCATCCGCGGCGCGCGCTTCGTGGTCCTCACCATCGGCACCCCCATCGACGAGTTCCTCAACCCCCGCACCGGCGACATCGAGGCGGCCTTGAAGCCCCTCCTGCCGCACCTGGGCGGCCGCCAGACGCTGGTGCTGCGCTCGACGGTGACGCCGGGCGTCACCGAATGGGTGGGCCGCTTCCTGCGCGGCAAGGGCGTCAAGGCCGGCGTCGCCTTCGCGCCCGAGCGCATCGTCCAGGGCCGCGCCGTGGAGGAGCTCGGCAAGCTCCCGCAGATCGTCAGCGGCACGACGCGGGCCGCCGAGGACGAGGCCGCCGCGCTCTTCGGGCATCTGGCCCCGCGCATCGTGCGGCTCGCCCCGCGCGAGGCCGAGTTCGCGAAGCTCTTCTGCAACGCCTACCGCTACATCCAGTTCGCGGCGGCCAACCAGTTCTACATGATCGCCAACTCGGCGGGCCTCGACTACTCCCGCATCCACCGCGGCATGAAGGAAGGCTACGACCGCCTCCGGGACCTCCCCGGAGCCGGCTTCGCGGCCGGGCCGTGTCTCTTCAAAGACACGATGCAGCTGGCCGCCTCCCCGGACCATGACTTCAACCTCGGCCACGCGGCGATGCGCGCCAACGAGCGCCTGCCGGTCTACATCGTGCGGCGGCTCTCCCAGCGCCACGACCTCGCCAAGAAGACGGTGGGCCTGTTGGGGATGGCCTTCAAGGCCGACAACGACGACCCGCGCTCCTCGCTGAGCTACAAGCTCAAGAAGCTCCTCGCGCTCCGGGCCAAGGCGGTCCTGACGACCGACCCGTTCGTCCGCGACCCGGCGCTCAGGCCTCTGGCCGAGGTCGTGCGGAAGAGCGACATCCTGATCCTGTGCGCGCCCCACACCGCCTACAAGGGCCTCGACACGCGCGGCAAGGTCGTCGCCGACGTGTGGGGCTTCTTCGGGCGCGGCAACCGGGTCTGATGCGGCCCCTGCGCGTGGGCGTGGCCGGCGCCGGCTACGGCGTGCGCTTCCTCGTCCCCGCCTTCCGGGCCGTCCCCGGCGTGCGCGTGGACGCGGTCTCCGCCTCGACGCCGGAGTCGGCGGCCCGTGCCGCCCGCGCGGCCCGCGCGCGGGGCGTCGTCGGCTGGCGCGCCCTGGTGACGGACCCCGGCCTCGACGCGGTCGTGCTCGCCCTGCCGCCGCGTCTGCAGCCCGCGGCGGCGGCCCTGGCGGCCGAGAGCGGGAAGGCGGTCTTTCTGGAAAAACCCCTGGCCCTGAGCCTCCCGGCGGCGGACGCGCTGGCCAAGGCCCTGCGCCGCACCCCCAACGGCATCGGCTTCGAGTTCGGCGAGCTGCCGGCCTACCGCGCCGCCCGCGCCGCCGCCAGCCGCCTGGGGCGCCTGCGCGGCGCGGCTGTCTCCTGGCGCCTGGCCTCGCCTTCCTTGGCCGCGGCGCGCGGCTGGAAGGGCACGGCGGACTCCGGGGCCCTGCGCATCTTCGCCGTCCACGCCGTCGACATGCTGCTGCGCCTCGTCGGCCCGGCGCGCCGGGTCTGGGCCCGCCGGGAGTATCGCCCGGCCGGCGCCGACGCGCGGGCGTCGTTGTGCCTCGAGCTCTCCGGCGGCGTCAGCGCGACGCTCGACGCCGTCCTCGACGCCCCCGGCGGGACCGGCTGGCGCCTGGCGGTCTGGGGCGAGAGGGGCTCCTTGTCGTGGGAGGCCCCCGGCGGCGACCCCTGCGCGGCCGTCCTGTCCTTCACGCCGGCGTCGGGGAAGCGGCGCGTCCTGAGCCGCCCGACGCGCGGCGCCGACGCGATGCGCCTGGCGGCCTCGGCGGCGCTGGCCGCCCGGTTCGCCAAGGCCGCCCGGGGCGGCCCCGCCTGCGTGCCCGGCGTGCGCGAAGGCCTGGCCGCTCAGCGCGTGCTCGAGGCCGCCGCCCGCTCCGCGCGCAGCGGCCGCTGGGAGGCCGTGCGGTGAAAGACGGCCTCATCCTCGTCACCGGCGGCGCGGGCTTCTTAGGCTCCTCTTTGGTCCGGCGCCTGTGCGAGCAGGGGCGCCGGGTGCGCGTCTTAGACGACGCCTCGCGCGGCAAGCCCCGGCGCCTCGAGGGCCTGCCCTGCGAGCTGGTC
>SCTT01000318.1 GCA_004322435.1 bacterium | reverse complement strand
TCGAGAAGCAGTTCGACTTCGTCATCCCGCTGGTGCCGGCGGCCAAGCTCAAGCAGGAGAACATCCGCCTCTACCAGCAGATGATCGCCGGCGGCGACCGCCCGCGCGTCCTCCTGTTCGGGCTCCTGCAGCGCGCCATCCCCGAGGCCGTCACCTCCGGGCGCCTGAAGTCCCTGCACTCCTTCTTCGCCGGCTTCATCCTCGACGGCCACCATAAGCTGGCCGCCTACCAGCGCGCCGGCGTGCCGGCGAACTGCCTGGTCGTGCTGGCCCCCAAGGCGAGCAAGTATTACCTCCTCGAGGGCGAGGGCTCGAACGCCCGCGCCCGCCTCGAGGAGCGCCTCGCCTCGCTCGCCGCGGGGTGAAGGGCCCCGCCTCGTCGCGCCGTCTCCCGGCCGTCGCCGCGGCCCTCGGCTCCGCCTTCGTCGTCTGGGGCCAGGCGTTCCCCCTCTCCCCCCTCGTCGACGCGGTCGAGGGCGGCCCGTTCCATGACGCCGCGCTCGCCTATCCCGCGGGCTACATCCTCCTCGCCCCGTTCAGCGCCTTCGCGGACCTGTTGACGTTCTCGAGCAAGACCCAGGCCATCGCCTGGCTGTGCTGGCTGCTCGGAGCGTACTGGCTGGCGGCTCCGCTGCGCGCGCCGCGGAGCCCCCTGCGCGCCGCCCTGGGCTTCGCGGGCCACGTTCTCGTGGTCGTCGCGTTCCTGGCCTGGGCCTTCCTGGCGCCTCGCCCGATGGCGCGCCTGACGCTCTCCGACCCGGAGCTCTTGGCCTTGGACCTGCACAGCCACAGCGCCTGCTCGCACGACGGCCGCCGCTCCTTCACGGGCGCGGCGAACGCGCGCTGGCACTTGGACGCCGGCTTCGACGCCTGGTTCCTCACCGACCACAACAAGGAAGCCTGCTCGCGCGTGGAGGCCGAAAAGGACGGATCGCGCTCGCTGACGGGCGTCGAGCTGAGCCTGCACGGCGCCCACGTCGTCGCGCTGAGCCCGCATTCCGTGGTCCCCCCCGAACGCTACCAGAACGGCCCCGCGGGCCTGACGGCTTTTCTCCGCGAGGCGTGGCCCGTCTGGGGGGCGCGGCCGGTGCTGAGCCTGCCCGAGTATTGGAAGCACCATTGGGCGGAGCTCGACTCGCTCGCCGAGGGCATGTGGGGCGAAGGCGGGCTCGAGGTCGCCAACGGCGCGCCGAAGGCGCTGATGTTCCCCCCCGAACTCCGCGCGGAGGCCGTGGCGCTGGCGCGCCGGCGCGGGCTTTTCCTCGCCTGCGCGACCGACAACCACGGCTGGTCGCGGGCCGCCTACTGCTGGAACGTGGCCGCCCTCGAGGGCTGGGGCGCCCTGCCCCGCCCCGAGCTCGAGGCGGCGCTCACCCGGCGGATGCACGGGCCGGACGCCCTCCGCATCGCCGCGCGGCGGCGCGTGGAGACGTCGCCCGGCTGGCGCGCGGCGCTCGACCCCGTCGTAGGCCTCTCGGTCCTCGTGCGGACCCTGTCCCCCGCCGCCGCCGCGTTGACCCTCTTCTGGCTCTGGGTCCTGTGCGGCGTCCGGCGGGCCCTGCCCTGGGGCGCCTCTCGTCGGGGCCTCCCTTCCGTCTAGGTCCTAGGGCCTAGAAGGGCCTGGGCCGCCGGGGGCTGGCGGAATAGGACTTCTCGCCCCATACTCTGGGCATGGTGCGGCCCGAAGGACCTACCCCCGCCCAGCGCCGAGGCTTCATGGCCGCGGCGTTCGCCCTCCTTATAATCGGGGGTTCCGCGTCGGCCGAGCCCCAGCGTAAGGTCTTCCCTCCCTCCGTCGAGTTCGAAGCGCTCCTGGGCGGCCTCCGGCGCCAGTTCACGCCCCGCCGTCCCGACGAGGCCGTCCCGCCCCCGCCCGCCGCCGACGAGCCCGCCGTCCCCGATTTCACGAAGATGGCGACCGGCGAGGCCCTGGGCGATTTGGGCCGGCGCCTGCGCGCGCTGCGCGAGCGCGTCCCGGCCTCGGTGCCGGACGCCGCGGAGCGCGGGGCCCTCTTGGCGCGGCTGACGCGGGTCATCGCCGTCGTCGACGGCCTGGCCGACGCCGAAAAGGGAGCCGCGGGCTCCGTGCCGCGCGAGACGTTGGCCCGTTTGGGCGACGCGGCCCGCAAGGACGCTCCGCGGGACGCCCTGGCCCCCCTCGAAGCCGTCTCCCGCGCGGCCAAGGACGGCGCCCCGCTCGAAGCCCCCCTGGCGGCACTCTTCAACGAGCGCATCGTCGGCGGGGCGGAGCCGGTCGCCGTGGGCGCGGACCTGGCGGACGCCCCCTCCGGCGCGCTGACCGGCCAGGCCCTCGTCAACGCCGCCCCCTCGGTCATCCGCTTGAACGGCTCGGTCCCCGAGGTGGCGGCCCCGAAGGCCGGGGACCAGCCCGCCGCCGTCCCCGCTCCCGACCTGTGGGGCCAGCTTAAGACCGCTTTCTCCGCCGGCGTCGCGCCTTTCGAGAAGCTGACCCCGCAGGGGCGGCAAGAAGCCTTCGAGCGGGACCGGGGCAGCATCCGCAAGGAGCTGGGCGGGCTGGCCGAGCAGGCGCTCAAGGCCGGCGGCGTCGACACGGCGCCGCTCGGCGGCGACCTCGACAAGTCCGACGCCCGCCTCGTGCTCCTCAAGGGCGCGACCCTGCGCTCGCTGGGCTTCGAGAAGCCCCCCGCGACCCGCGAGGAGCGCAGCGCGCAGTCGAAGGCCCTGCTGCAGAAGTCCCCCGAGCTCGCGCTCTACTTCGCCAAGCGCGGCCTCTACCAGCTCTACGTCGGCGAGGCCATGCACTCCGGGGCGCTCAAGCCCGGGCTCAAGCTCAAGCCCTGGGAGGCCGGCCTCGAGGGCGGCGCGGAGACCGCGGTGGGGACGGCCTCGCGCACCGAGGGCGGGGTCGCCTACGACGGCGTGCTGCGCGAGTACGGCGACGGGTCCACGCGCTTCGAGGCCACCGAGGGCCAGCGCTCCTTGGTCGTCATCAAGTCCCCCAAAGACCACCGCGAAATCCGCACCGTCGCCGAGTTCGACGCGGCCGGCGCCCAGAAGCTGGCCCGGACCTCGGTCATCAACACGGCCACGGGCCGCAAGATCCACGAGGAGATGGCGGACATCGCGCGGAAGCTGACCGTCACCACCTCCTTCGACGACCTGGGCGGCGTCGCCGCCGTGGTCACCAACGACCAAGGGCGCAGCCGCCTCACCCGCGAGACGCACGAGGACGGCAAGGTCGTCCGCGTCGAGACGCTCGACCAGAAGACCGGGCGCCGCACCGTCGAGGACAAGAAGACGGGCCTGAAGACCGTCATCGACAAGGACGGCAAGGCCGTCGTCACCCAGTCCGACGGCTCGAAGCAGAACGGCCGGGTCGGCGACGACGGCCGCTTCACGCTCGAGTCGGTGACCCAGGCGGACGGCTCGGTCGTGGACATCCTCGGCAAGCACGTGGTGCGGGTCCGGCGCAACGGCGCGGTCTCCGGCTACGAGGCCGACCTCTCGCAGATCATCGGCGGGCTCAAGGGCGACGCCCGCGAGGCGGCCTCGCTCGAGATCGCCAAGGACCTCATCCGCGGGATGGGGCTCGACGACAAGGACGGCCGGCGCTCCCGGCCGCTCCATAACTGGATCTACGACACCTGGAACAAGGACGCCCGCAACCAGAACGTCACGCTGTCGGTCCTGCCGGACGGCACCTTCCAGAAGGTCTACCGCTACGCCGACGGGACCCTGCGCGTCGAGCGCGCCTCCTTCATGACCTCGACGGCCTACGGCGGCCGCCAGGAGCTGGCGCTCGTGATGACCCGCCCCATCCACACCGACCGCGAGGGCAAGGCGGCGGTGGACCCCCGCCGCTGGCGCGAGTACCTGTCCACCGGCGGCTACAACCAGTGGCACTCCATGTTCGGCAGCGAGGAGGCCGGCTGGTTCGCCAACCACAAATCCATCGAGACCGTCTCCCTCGAGCGCTACGGCTGGGACGCGAAGGCCGGCGCGTGGGCGAACCGCGGCCGCGAGCAGAAGGACCGCATCGTCAACGAGACGCCCGGCACCTCCACCTTCGGCATCGTGGGCTCCGCCATCCACGAGACGCCCGTCGTCGGGCACGTGCTCAAGTTCGGCGAGGGCACCGCGTCGAGCATCTGGGGCGCCCTCCAGGCCACCCCGCAGACCTTCATCTACGCGGCGACCGGCGACGCGGACTACGGCGTGGCCGCGGCGGCCAACTGGAACAAGGTCGCCCCGATGAACTGGATGATCGGCCAGGAAGGCCACCTGGACCGGATGAACGACGACGCGATGTTCATCCTCCAGGTCGAGGCCGACAAGCGCCGCCGCGACGCGCTCTCGCAGCAGGGCTTCAACGAGAAGACCACCCCCTTCCGCGACTACCAGAAGATGGTGAAGCGCTGGGACGGCCAGGGGACCTACGCGAGCGAGGACGACTGCCTGAAGGTCTACCCCTCCTCCTATTGCGAGCGGTTCCGCTACTCGAAGCAGGAACTGGTCGGCACGCTCGGCGCGTTCACCTTGGGCGGCTCGGCCGACCGCATCATCGAGGACGCCCAGACCAAGACCGGAGTCTCCAAGTACGCCCAGAGCGCCGGCGGCTGGGCGCTCAAGGTCGTCGACAACGTCGGCGAGACCGCCTTCAACCCCGTCATCTGGGCGACCTTCGGCGTCGGGCGCGGGGTGCAGGCGCTGACCGCGATGCGCGCCGCCGGCACCCTGTCGACCGCCGGCACCTGGGGCCTGCGCGGGATGCAGCTGACCCACACGATGCTCTCGACCACGCTCTACGGCACGTGGATCGTCGGCGGCGTCGACAACCTCGGCCAGACCGTCAACGCGCTGCGCGAGGGCGACTCGGCGACCGCCTGGAAGAAGGGCGCCGACCTCTCGACCGACCTCTTCTTCCTGGGGCTGATGGCGCACGAGGCGCGCTCCGCGAAGGCCCGCGCCGCCGCCAACGAGGCCGCCGCCCTCGAGCGCTCGGCGCTGACCTCCGAGGCCGCCGCGGCCGAGTCGGCCCTGAAGGCCCGCAACGCCGTCGGCGCCGAACAGCAGGGCCGGCCGGCCGCTCCTTCCACTTTGCTCGGCCCCGACGGCCGCCCCCTCTCCGGCGAGGCGCCGCGCGCCCCGGCCCAGCTTCTGGGCCCCGACGGCCGCCCGCTCACCCGCTCGGCCGCCCCGGTCGAGGCCCCCGTCATCTTAGACGCCCGCGGCGAGCCGATGCGGCGCTCGGGCCCCGCCCCCGAGCCCGTCATCCTGGACGCCCGCGGCGAGCCGGTGCGCCCGCAGGCTCCTCGCGCCCCCGTCTCCTTGGTGGACGCCTCCGGCCGGCCTTTGACCCGCTCCGGGGCCCCCGTCGTCGAGGCGCCCGCTTTGCTGGACGCTTCCGGCCGCCCGTTCGCCGAGTCCGCCCGTCCCGCCGGCGAGGCCCCGCGCATCCTCGGCCCCGACGGCCGCCCCTTCGAAGCCGCCAAGCCCGCGGCGCCCGCGACGGTGGTGGTCGAGGCCGAGCGCTCCGCGGCGGCCAAGGTGCGGGGCGCCGTCGAGGCCGCCATCGAGCAGGGCACCCCCTCCGACGTCCTGGGCGGCACCGGCGCCCCCGAGGTCCGCGGCCGCGGCGCCGCCGAATCCTCCCGCACGGGCGCCCCCGACGCCGTCACCCCCGAGGCCGCCGCGAAGGGCCTCCTCGACGCGCAGGCCAAGGCCCGCGGCGCCTCTCCGCTCAAGCTCGGCGAGCAGCTGCGCGGCAAGGCCGCCGAGCTCGGGAAAGGCACTCCCGAATCCCGGGCCAAGGCCAAGGCCGAGTTCGAGGAGATGGCCGGGGAGGACGCCGGCCGGATGGTCCGCGAGCGGGCCTCCGAGCTCCAGGCCAAGGAGAAGCTCAGCGCCGAGGACGCTTACTCGAAGGCCGCCCGCGAGTGGGTGGACCGCGCCTCTCCCCCCACCTTGATGGCCGCCACCGTGGACGTCTTCAAGGAGCGGGGCGTGGTCCACCCACTCGCGGGCGGCCTTCGAGTAAGCGTCCTCGGCGCTGAGCTTCTCCTTGGCCTGGAGCTCGGAGGCCCGCTCGCGGACC
>SCTT01000317.1 GCA_004322435.1 bacterium | reverse complement strand
TGCAACCGCTCGCGCAAGCCGGCCGCCGCCCTCGCCAAGCGCCTGGCCGCCGTCCACAAGGTCCGCGCCGTCGTCGTGCGCGGGGACCTCTCTTCGCGCCGCGGCCCCGAGGCCCTCGCTCGCGCCGCGGTCAAGGCCCTCGGCGGCGTCGACATCCTCATCAACAACGCCTCGGTCTACGCGAAGCAGCCGGTGGGGACCGTGAAGGCCGCCGAGTTCGACCTGCAGATGGCCGTCAACGCGCGCGCGCCCTTCTTGCTCACGCAGGCGCTGGCTCCCGAACTGCGCAAGGCGACCCCCGGCAAGGTCGTCAACATCGCCGACTGGTCGGGCCGGCGCCCGTACGCCGACTACGCGCCCTACTGCGCGTCGAAGGCGGCCCTGCTGGCGCTGGGCGAGTCGCTCGCGAAGGCCCTGGCGCCCGAGGTGACGGTCAACTCGGTGATGCCCGGACCCGTGCTGGCCCCCGTCGAGGGCGCGGCGCGCTGGCGCCGCGCGGCGTCGCGGGCGAACCTCCTCGGGCGCATCGGGGCCCCGGAGGACGTGACGGCCGCTGTGCTGTTTTTGCTCGAAGGCTCGGATTTCGTCACGGGCGCCTCCGTCCCCGTCGACGGCGGCCGGACGCTCGCCTAGGAGGCGCCATGTACTCGGTCACCAAACAGATCTCCTTCTGCTACGGGCACCGCCTCCTCAAGTACGCGGGTAAGTGCAAGAACCTGCACGGGCACAACGGGGTCCTCGAGATCGAGATCGCCAGCCCCAAGCTCGACGAGCGCGGCTTCGTGATGGACTTTTCCGACATCTCGGCGGTGGTCAAGACCTGGGTCGACACCGAGCTCGACCACAAGATGCTCTTAAACGAGGCGGACCCGGTCATCGCGTCGATGAAGGAGCACGCCCAGCCCTTCGTGACGATGAAGGGGAACCCCACCGCCGAGGCCATCGCGCGCCACGTCTACGACTGGTGCCGCAAGCAGAAGCTCCCGGTCACCGCCGTGACCCTCTGGGAGACGCCGACCTCCTACGCCGCCTACCGTCCCTGAAGTTATTTGAATTCGGGGTCAGACACCTTATTTGAATTACTTGTTTGTCGCCAGGCAGGAGGCGTTGGTTTTGGCTATTTGGGTGAAGAGTTTGGACCCGTTGGCGGGGCGGCGCTTGTAGGCGGCGTCCTTGTCGACCGAATAGAGGCCGAAGCGCGGCGCGAAGGAGCCCCACTCGTAGTTGTCGACCAAGGACCAGTGCAGGTAGCCGAAGACGTCGGCGCCCTGCGCCATCGCGTCGCCCATCGCGCTCACGTGCTCGCGCAGGAAATCCTCGCGCTTCAAGCCCGTCGCGTCGGCGATGCCGTTCTCGGTGACGAGCAGAGGCAGGCCGTAGGCGCGGTGCAGGCGCCCGAGCACCCGCCCCAGCCCTTCCGGCACGACCTCCCAGCCCATGTCGGTGAGGGCCCGGCCGCCGCGGCGTCCGCCGAGCAGATGGAAGAGCCGGTGGCCCAGAGCGCGCTCGAGCTCGCCATAGCAGGGCATGACGCCCATGGGGAAGAAGGGGGAGGAGCGCACGTAGATGCGCGTGTAGTAGTTGACGCCGATGAAGTCGAGGGTGCCCGCGGATTTGGCGAGGTCCAACAGGTGGCCGTGCATGAACCGGTCCCAGGCCTGCAGGGCGCCCAGGTCGGCGACGTTGGCCCGCGCCGGCTCCAAGTCGACCATGTTCTGCGCGAGCGACACGCGCGCGTCCGGGTTGTCGGCCTTGAGGAGCCTATAGGCCTCGTTGTGGGCGCGGGCGACGCGCGCGATGAGCCCGTTGTGGACGAAGGTGCGCTCTAGGCTCAGCCCCCGCCGAAATCCCGGCGGCCAGAAGCCCAGGCCGTAACCGAAGAGGAGCCACACCATCGGCTCGTTGAAGGTCACCCAGTCCGAGACTTCCCCGCGCAGCGCCCCCGAGACCCGCTCGACGAAGTCCAAGAAGGGCCCGACGGGCGCGTCCGTCAGCCAGCCCTGGGGCCAGCGCTCGTAGAGCCAGGCCGGCTCGGAAAAGTGGTGCAGCGAGACGATGGGGCGGATGCCGGCCAGGCGCAGCGCCTTGGCCTGCAGCGCGTAGCGCTCCAGGACGGCCTCGTCGTATTCGCCGGGATGCGGCTCGACGCGCGACCATTCCACCGAGAACCGGTAGGCGTTGGCGTGCAGTTCCTGCAGGGCCCGGACGTCCTCGCGCCAAAGCTCCCACGAGTTCGAGGCGGGGCCGCAGGGCTCGAGGCGCTTCTTGCGCTCCCAAGCCGTCCAGTTGGAGCCGGCGTTTCCGCCCTCGACCTGATAGGCCGCCGTGGAACAGCCCCAGAGGAAGCCCTCAGGGAAGGACATCAGAACTGCCCGGAGGCCATGCCGAGCACGGCCTTGACCATCAGGACGGCCTGATAGAGGCGATAGCCCAGCCAGACCGTCACGGCGGCGATTCCGGCTGCCCACGCCCACTTCTCGGGCGGAGCCATGACCGGGGTGCGCCGGACCAGGACGAGGCCGAAGGGCCCCAGTCCCAGACCCGTCGCGACCAAGATGCCCCAGCGGCGGTAGTACCAGGTGACGTGCTCGCCCTGGCCTTGGCCGCAGAAACGGCAAAAGCGGTCCGCGGGCTCCAGGGCGCGCCCGCAGTCCCAGCAGAGGGCCGGAGCGGGAGGCGGGGGGAGGGAGGCGTCTTCCATGGGGAGGGGACCTGCTGATATTAGAATTTCTATAATCGGCCCATGGAAGAAAGACGAAAGGTGGTCATCATCGGTTCGGGCGCGGCCGGCTACACCGCCGCCATCTATGCGGCGCGGGCCAACCTCAACCCGCTCATCTTCGGCGGGGTCGCGATGGGCGGCCAGCTGATGATCACCTCCGACGTCGAGAACTTCCCGGGCTTCCCCGAAGGGGTGCTGGGGCCGGAGCTCATGGAACGCATGCTCAAGCAGGTCCAGCGCCTGGGCGTCACGGTCGTCCCCGAGTACGTGAAGACCGTGGACCTTTCGAAGCGCCCTTTCCGCGTGGAGACGACCGAGGGCAAGGTCGCCTTCGCCGAGACCCTCATCGTCGCGACCGGCGCC
>SCTT01000316.1 GCA_004322435.1 bacterium | reverse complement strand
CCCGACGGGTCCACCGTCCCCACCCCGTCGCCGATGCCGCCCGCGCCGGTCTCGAGGCTCCCGCCAGTGGTCTTCTGCTGGTCGAAGGCGTCCGCCGCGAACGTGGAGGCCGCCCCGCTCTCGCCCGCGCGGGCCGCGGCCCCGGACCGCGTGCCGGCGAACTTGAGCTGCCCGAGCGCGCCGTTGCCCTTGATGCGCGCGGTGTTCTTGCCCGAGGCCATCAGGCTGTTCTTGCCGCGCATCTTGCCGCTCAAGGAGCCCTTGGAAGCCGAGGCGAGGCGCGAGGCCCCGCCGTCCAGGCCGCTCTTGGCCTTGAGGTCCACGGACTTCATGTTGAAGCCGCTGCCCTTCGAGAAGATGTTGTTCTTGCCGAACGCGCCGGAGCCGCCGAGCGAGCTCGAGAGCTTCGCGCCCGAGAGGCCGCCGGCGATGCGCGGCCGCTCCGCGCCGCCCGCGCCTTCGCCGCCCTCGGCCCCTTCGCCCGCCTGGTCCACGCCCTCGCCGCCGGCCGCGGTGTCCGCCGGGGCGTCCGACTTGTGCTCGGCCGCCGCCTGCGGCTTCGGGGCGTTCGGGTCCTCCCACTTGAGCTGCCCCGAGCCCGCCTGGGCCATATAGGAAAGCGACTTGGATCCCGTCGCGCTGCGCTGGCCGACGTTGATGTTGGACGCGAGGCCGTCGAGCTGGGGCGCGGCCTTCTTCGGGGCGGCTTTGCCCCCCATGAGCCCCACGCCGATGGCTCCGGCGCCGAGGACGCCCAGCGCCAGGGCGGCCAGGCCGGCCTTGCCGGCCAACAGGGCCATGAAGCCCCCCGCCTGCCCGACGCCCGCGCCGCCGGCCAACGTGCCGGCCCCGGGGACGCCGCCGGGGAGGATGGCCCCGAGGCCCTTCTTCTCCTTCTCCTGCTTTTTCAGGACGGGGATGTCCATCTCGGGAGGATTCAAGGTCCCGCGACCGTTCTGGTCGAAACCGTTGGATTGCTCGCCCATAACGCCTCCGTTACTTCGACGCCCCCGAACCCGAACCGCCCGCCCCGCCCGCCCCGCCGCCCTTCATCATCGGCAGGAGCGCCGAGCCGATGGAAGCCCCGAGCCCCGCGATGCCGCCGAGGACCGCCACCCAGGCCGACTCCGGGCCCGGCATCATCAGGGCCGCGGTCGCCGCGGCCGTCGTGATGGCGCCGCCGATGGTCACCACCATGCCTTGGTCCTTCTGCCCGTAGGACTGCGAGACCATCGCCCCGATGGCCGACGCGGACGCGGCCATCGCGATGGCCGCGCCGTAAAGGATCTTCTGCCACATCTCGGCGATGATGCCGATGATGGGGAGGTTCTTGATGAGAGCGAGGATGCCGATGATGGTGATGATGGCCGAAGCCGTCATCAGAAGCGCCTGCGCCATCATCAGCTGCTTGCCGTAAGGGGTCTTGTCTTCCTTCTTGCCGGTGTCGGGGGCCGGCTCCTCGCCGGTGCGGCTCATGGGGCCGCCGTCGTCCGACGCGCCCGGCTGGGTCCCCGCCCCGTTGTCGCCCATCCCGGCGCCGGAGACGTTCTGGGCGCCCTGCGTGATGGGCGCGGTGTTGAAGGCCTCGGCGGCCTGGAAAGACTGCCCCTCGCCCGAGGTCTGCCCGAGCGCCTGCTTCGAGGTGCGGTTCGCGAACTTGAGCTGGGACATCGCCCCGCCCTTGGCCCCGCTGATGGGCGAGACGCGCCGCGCGGTGAGCTTGGCCGAGGGGTCGCGGCGCATCGCGGGCGAGGAAGGGGCGATCGGCGTGCCCTTCGGGTCGAACTTCTTCATCATGCCGCCGGACAGGCCCGCGCCGCCGGCCAGGCCGTTGCCGGCGCCCATGCCGCCGCCGGGCATGCCCCGGGCGGCCACCATCTTGGGCCGCTCCAGAGTCTT
>SCTT01000315.1 GCA_004322435.1 bacterium | reverse complement strand
CCCAGTCCGCCGTCGGTTCGGAGCCTTTAAGGCCCAGCCAGGCCGACTCTATGAGCGCCGTCAGCTCGCCGCCCTTCCGGTAGTCCCAACGCTCGAGCACCTTGTGGCACAGCGTGCCGACGAGCTTCGCCGTCTCGCGCGGCGCGGCGTCCTCGGGCTCGAGCGGCCCGTCCCACTCCGCCTCGGCGGCCGACGGGGCGGCGAAGACGGGCCCTGACAAAGCGGTCCGTTCCGCGAAGCGCTGCTTCCAAATCGATGCCAACTGTCCCGCGTCCACCGGGGCTTTCTTCGCGGCGGCCGCGGGTCGCGCGCGCGGCGTCTCCACGGCCGGCACCCACGTGATGGGGAAGAGGGCCTCCTCGGGATGCTCGCCGGCCGGCGGCCAGGCCCCGCCGGCTTCAAGGAGAGCCGACAGAGACCCCGAGTCGCGGCGCTGGGGCGCGGCGTTGCCCATGAGGACCATCTTGTCTTTGGCGCGCGTCATCGCGACGTAGAGGAGCCGCACGCGCTCCTTCTCCTCCCGCCGGCGGCGCAAAGCGTCGTTAAAGTGCCAAGCGACGTCCTTGGCCTCGGCGACGCGCAGGCCTAGCTCCCCCGAGCCCCAGTCGTACTGCGCCCCCGCCGGGGCGGACTTGGACGCGCCGCGGTTGAGCTCGGGCAAAAAGACGACCGG
This sequence comes from bacterium, assembly GCA_004322435.1. Lineage (GTDB taxonomy): Bacteria > Elusimicrobiota > Elusimicrobia > UBA1565 > UBA1565 > SCTT01. Next base: position 12,410 of record SCTT01000315.1, on the reverse strand, counting down.
GAACTCGAGGCCCTTGGCCTTGTGCATCGTGAGCAGGCGCACCGCGTCGACGCCCTCGTCGGCCAGCGGCGACTCGCCCTCGCGGTCGTCTTCGGCCAGCTCTTCGGCGCGCAGCGAGAACTCGCGCAAGGTGAGGCCGTCGGCCTCCCCGGCCTCGGCGGCCAGGCGCGCAAGCTTGAGCAGGTTCGCCGGCGCCTGCTCGCCGTGGTAGGCGGCGGCGGCGTTCTCCAAGAGGAAGGTCTCCGCGAGCACCCGGCCCACGAAGCGGCCCAAGGGCTCCTTGCCGGCGCCCTCGCGGAGCGCGCGCAGCTGGGCGTAGAGCGCGGCGACGCGCTGGGCGGGGCCGGGCGGGAGGACGCGGGCGGCAACGTCGCGCGTGTAGTCGAGCGCGGCGCCCTCGGCCAGCGACAAGAGCTCCCCATCCTCGAGCGCGGCCATCGGCGAGCGCAAAAGCCCGGCCAACGACACCCGGTCCGACGGGTCTGCCAGCACGCGCAGCAGCGACAAGAAGTCCTGCACCTCGGGGGTGCCGAAGTAGGCGCCCTCGGCCTCCACGGCGAAGGGGATGTCCGCGGCCTTGAGCTCGGCGACGTAGGGGCGCATGCGGGCGGCGGTCCTGAACAGCAGCGCGACGTCCTTGTAGCCGCGCTTGCCGGGCCCGCAGCTCTCTGAAATCCACTCCGCGGCCCAGCGCGCCTGGGCCGCGGAGGCCGGCTCCGCCGCGACCTTCTGCTCTTCGTCCTCGGCCCCGGTCACGAGCACGAGCTCCACGGCGGGCCCCGGCGGGGGCTTGCGGTCGGGGCGGGCCGAGAGCGCCTTGTACTCGGGCTGCAGGTACTCCTCGTAGATGAGGATGTTGTGGAAGACGTCGTTGACGGGCCGGACCAAGCCCTCGTGCGAGCGGAAGTTGACGGTCAGGTCGCAGGCCAGCGATTCGTGCCTCTTTAGGTGCTCGGCGAACCGCTCGTAAGCCGCGATGTCGGCCCCGCGGAAGCGGTAGATGGACTGCTTGGGGTCGCCCACCACGAAGAGCCGCCCCGGCCCCGGGACAACGTCCTCCCAGCGCGCCGCCTTCCCGCCCGGCGCCTCGGACAAGAAGAGCAGCAGCTCCCCCTGGAGCGGGTCGGTGTCCTGGAACTCGTCGACCAAGAGGGCGTCGAACTGGGCCTTGAGCTGCTCGCGGGTGTCGGGGTCGTCGCGCACCAGGTCGCGCGCGCGGGACAAGAGCCCGTCGAAGCCCACGCGGCCGCGGCGCTGCAGCTCGGCGCGCGTCTTCTCGGCGGCGGGCGCGACGCGCTCGCGGGCCTCCCGCACCAAGGCCAGGCCCTGGGGCGTGCAGTCCTCGGCCAGGTCGCAGGCGGCCTCGTAGTCGGCCTCGCCGGGCACGTCGGCCCAGGTCGAGGGCCACTTCGAGCGCTTGAAGGGCGCGAAGGGCGGCGCGGGGTCCAGGGCGGGCACCGGCGCGGCCAAGGCCTCGAGGCGGGCCAAGAGCTCGGGCAGGCGTTCGAGCATCTTGGAGTTTCCCTTGGGCTTGGGCTTGTCGAGCTTGATCAGGCCCTTGAGGGCGGCGATGAGGTGTTTGAGCTTGCCTTCCACCGCGGGGGCCGACTCGCTTAAGTGCGCCGACTCGGAGGCCAGGTCGCGGGCCAGCTCTTCCAAGGCCTCGAGCTCGGCGCGGCGCAAGACCCCCACCCACTCGGACTTATAGCGCGCGTCGAGGCCGAGCTCGGCGTCCAGGTGCAGCGACCACTCGGCGGCGAAGGTCTCGTCGAAGGCGCCGCCCTCGTCCACCGCGAAGCCGGGGTCCACACCGGCCTCGAGCGGGTGGCGGCGCAAGAGATGCGCCGCGAAGCCGTGGATGGTGCCGATCATCGCGCGGTCGAGGCGCGAGAGCGCGGCGCGGGCCATCGCGCCCACCTCCTCGGGGCCGGCCTTGAACTCGGCCTTGGCGTCCAAGAGCCACTCGTCGGCGACCGCGCGGCGGTTCTCGGGCAGGTCCCGCCCCTCGAGGCGCGCGAGCAGGTCCAGGAGGCGCTGGTGCAGGCGTTCCTTGATCTCCCCCGCGGCCTTCTCCGTGAAGGTCAGGGCCACGACGCGCGTGACGTCCGAGCCCTTCCCCTTAGGTCCCCCGGCGAGCAAGGTGAACAGGATGCGGTCGGCCAACAGCGTCGTCTTGCCGGTGCCCGCCCCGGCCTCGACGACGACGTTGGACTTTAGCGAGAGGCGCGCCCTCCGGCGGCCCTCCCAGTCGGCTGGGGTCATTGGGATAAATCCATGGAGTTCTTACAGGGAGTTTCAGGGAGTTTCAGAGAAGAATCAAATTCATGAAAATGAACATCCCTGAGACTCCCTGAAACTCCCTGTTCGCCTCTTATCATCAGGCCGAGGCCTCCGGCGCGCGCTCAACGAGCTCCAGGCGGTCGATGCCCTTCTCGCGGAACTCCTTGTCCCAGCGCTCCTCGGCGTCGAACTGGAGCTTGAGGAGCTCGTCTTTGTCCATCTTGGCCAGGGCGTCGGCGCCGTGCTCGCGCTCGAGGTCCCGGTCGCACAGGCGCGTCACGAGCTCCTCCCAGAAGGTCTCCTCGTCGTAGGCGGCCTTGAACTCGGCCAGGCGGCCGCCGACCTCGCCCTCGTCGTAGACGACGTGCTTCTTGAGCTCGGCGTCGTAGCCGGCCAGGTCGCCGCACTCCGCCTTCTCGGCCATCGCGTAGACGCGCTGGGCCGCGTCCTCATAAGGGGCCAGCGGCGCGACGCGGATGCCGTTGACGACCCAGTCCCCCAGGTAGACCAAATCCAAGAGCGCCTTGTACTGGCGCTTCGTCAGCTTCAACTCGATCATGGTGTCTCTCCTCTGGCCGTCTCAAGAGCGGCGATGGCGTCGGAACCTTCCGCGCGGCGGCGGGCAGGCAGGTGCGCCTTGCGGCAGACGCGGGCGTAGGAACAATACGAGCAGTGCCCGCCGAAGCCTTCCTCGGGGGACAGCGGGAACTCGCCGCGCTCGAGGAGGCCGCGCAAGGTCTCCAAGGCGGCACGCAAAGTCTCGCGGGCCTCACGCCAGTCGTCACCCTCCAAGGTCTGGCGCCAAGCGCGGCCGGTGGCGTCCTCGTCGTCTTCGATGTTCAGGTATTCGACACCCTGCACCCCCCCCGGCCCCCCCTTGTACCAATCGGCGCCGAGCAGGAGCTCGAGATAGACCGCGGGCTGCGTGGAGGAGAGCTTCAGGACCTTCTTGGGTTGGCGGTGCTCCCCGTAGCGCGTCTTGTAGTCGACGACGCGCGCGCGCTTGCCGTCTTTGGAGAGGTCCACGCGGTCGAGGCGGCCGCGCAGCGCGAGCTCGCCGGACTTCCCGTCGAGGGCCTCCTCGAAGCGCGCCGGGTAGAGCCCCTCGGCCTCGAAACGGCCGAGGTCGAGCTCCAGGAGGCGCTCAAGGCGCGCGAGCGCGCGCTGGCGCACGGCCTCCCAGAGCACGGGGTACAGCCCCAGCGGCCGCCAGGCGTCCGGTGTGAACACGGCCTCGGCGGCCTTGGCGAGCGCGGGGCGCCAGTCCCCTTTATAGCCCTCCGCGTAGAAAGTCCGCAAAGTCTCGTGGTAGAGGAGGCCCAGCTCCTGGCTCGAAAGCTCGCTTTGGCCCGACGCGCCGTCTTCCTCGGGCAGGCGCAGGAGGCGCTTCGCGAAAAACATGAACGGGCAGGCCGCCAAATCGTCCAAAGCGCTCGGCGAGAGGCCGCGGCGCAGGAGCTTGCCCGCCGCGGCGGTATGCCCGACGAGGCCGTCGTGCGGGCCGGCCTTGCCGAAGGCGGCCAGAGGCTCGAGGGCCCGGCGCCCGGAGCGGTAGAGGGCGGCGTCCAAGTCGAGGACCTTGAGGAAGTCGTCTAAGCCCTTCTCGCCGCCGTCCATCAAGAAGAGCGCCTCGCGGGGGGCCAGACGCTGACGCGGCGCGGAGGCCAGGCGCAAAGAGAGCGGGCGCGGGACGCGGACGACGCTTGAGTCGAGCGGGAGGCCCGCGGCCTCGGCCAGGTCGCGCAGATAGGGCGAGGGCACGCGCGGGCGGCCCTTCTCGTCGGAGCGCGACCAGACGAGGGAGAGCCTCTCGCGCGCCGAGGAGACGAGCAAGGTGAACAGCAGGCGCTCTTCGTCGTAGCCCTCGTCGAGCTTGCCGTGGAGCCAGTGACCCAGCTGCTGGCGCAGCACGCGCCGGACGTCATCGGGCAGGAGCGGGTCCTCGCGGGCGGCGCGCGGGAAAAGCCCCTCCTCGAGGCCCACGACCACGAGGGCCTTGAAGGAGTCGCCGCGGGCCGCCATGGCGTCTAAGACGCGCACGCCGCGCGCGGGGCGCGGGGCCTCGAGCGCGGCGCGGCGCAGGCGCTCCTCGTAGGCCTCGGTGAATTGCAGCGCGGTGGGGGCCTTGAGCCCCAACTGGTCGTAAATCGCGAGGTCCGCGGCGGCCTTCAGAGCGGCTTCAAGGGCGGGCGCCCCCGGGTCGCGCGGCTCGGCGGCCAGCGTACCCGTTAACAAGCGCTGGAGCTTGCGAGAACGGGCGAACCAGCTCGAGCTCGTCGAGCGATGCAGGTCCCGCAGGGCCTGCACCCACGCCCACAGCGCGGCGGTGGCCTCGGGCGGGATGACGGCCGCGGGCTGGCCGTCCTCGCGGGCGCGCTCCAAGGGATAAGGCTTGTCGGCCCAGGGCGCGACCTTGCCCTCCCATTGGAGCCAGCCCGAATGGAGGCCGGTGCGCCGGATGAGGGCGCGCCAGGAGGCGACGTGCTGGCGCGGCCCGGTGAAGTAAGGCGACTCGGCCAACTCGAGGACGGCCGCGGCGGGGTAGTCGCGCAGGTCCAAGGTCGCCACCTGCAGGCACAGCCGCGCCGCGGGCCAGGAGAGGAGCGGGTCGCCGTCTTCGCAGGAGAACGGGATGGCGTGCGCCGTGAAGGCCTCGGTGAGCGCGGCGCGGTAGGGCTCGAGGACGCGCGCCGCGACGCCGATGTCGTCGAAGGGGATTTTCAGCTCGTCGTGGAGGCGGCGGACCTCCTGGGCCGCGGCCCAGGCCTCGTCGCGGCGGCCGGAGGCCGAGAGGAAGCGCACCGAGTCGGGGTCCGCCGCGGCGTGGGCGCCGGGCGAAAAGAGCGCCGCTCCCGCGGGGCCGAGCGCGCCGCCCGCGGCGGGCGGCAGGTGCTCGGGGGCCTTGCCGCCCGCGTGGAGGAACTCGTCGACGAAAGGCTCGGCGAACTTGTAGCCGGGGTGGCCTTTGACGAAGGGGTAGAAGAGCGTCGTGGGGCGCGCCGCGGAGACCGCCTGGAAGAAGCCCACCTGCAGCGCGGTCAGGTCGTAGAAGCCGTAGTAGAGCACCTCCTCGTAGCCGGCGAGGACGCCGGGGTCCTGCTCGACGGCGCGCCGGGCCTGGATGGTGAGGCCCGAGGTCGACATCAGCCCCGCGCCCTCGAGGGCCTCCTGGTAGGACGCGGTCAGGCCGAAGAGCAGGCGCAGGCGGGTCTTGGCGGACTCGGGGGCGGAGAGATCGGCGAAGTCGGCGGCGCGGTCGGGGTTGATTCCGGCGTCGACTAAGTCCCGCAGGCTCGAGCGGAAGGCCGCGCCCAAGCCGCGGGTGAGGCGCTCCTGGCCGCGCTGGCGCAGGAGCTGGTCCACGAGGAGGTCGTGGTAGAGCGGGTCGCGCACGACGGGGCGCGCGGGGCCGCCCGAGGCCTCGACGACCTCGGAGGCCAGGGAAAAGAAGGTGTGGAAGCGCACGCCCAACAGGGCTCGGCCCGCCTCGCGGGCGACCAGGCGCTGGAGGCGGTCGGCCAAGCGGCGCGAGGGGGCGACGACGGCGACGCGGCGGGAGGGCCCGGGCTTGAGCGCCGCGAGGCGGTCCAGGAAGGCCTTCTCGAGGGCGGGCTGGAAGGGGCCGCAGAGGACCTTCATCGCCGGATTGTATGAAAAGGCGGGGGCCAGCCCCGTGAGAGGCCGGCCCCGCGTCTTGTAAGGCTGGGTTTACTTCTTGAGGGTCAGCGTGATGCGGCCGTCCTTCTCGGTGGAGTTGTACTTGAAGGGCGACTTCTTGACCTTCCCGGAGAGCGACCGGCCCCACAGGCAGACTTCCACGACTTCCGTGACCGCCGGGGTGCCGCGCTCGGCGAACTCGACGGTCGCCGTGGCGTTGTCCCAGGTCATCAGGCGCCGGCCGCGGGGCACGCACATGCTGCCGCCCGGCGGAAGGTACACGTCGTCGCACTCCTCGACCCAGGTCTTGGACTCGAGAGCGATGGGCGCCGAGACGTTGGACCCGCCGGCCTCGAAGGTGACCTTCTGGCAATCCTGTTCGACCCAGATGTTCGTGACCCGGGCGATGGAGAAGTCCTTCTGCTCCTTGACGTCCTTCTTCAGGGTCTGAACCAGCGCCTTGACGTCGCCGCCGACCTTCTCGAGCGCGGGGGCCTGCGCCGCCGCGGGCAGGGCGAGCATCATGGAAACGACCGTGGTGATCATCTTCATCTCTAGCACACCTCCAAAAACGACTGGGACCATTGTAAGGCCAAGGGGCCTGCGTAGAATATAGGCCCTAGGGCCTACGCGCCATCCCCTCTCCCCAACCCTCTCCCCGGAGGGGAGAGGGCAGGGTGAGGGGCTATAATCTCTCCCGTGGACGCTTTAAAGAAGGTCGGCTGGGACGACGCCTGGGCGGACTCGTTTAAAGTCCATGCCTCGGCGGGGCTGTCCCCGGCCAGGGTGGCCGCCCGCGAAGGGAGCCTGTACCGGCTGTGGACCGAAGGCGGCGACCGGGACGCGGCCATCTCGGGCAAGTACAAGCTCTCGCTGTCGAAGGGCGGCAAGCTCCCGGCGGTGGGCGACTGGGTGGCCGTCGACCTCAAGCCCACGCAGGGCGTCATCCAGGGGGTCCTCCCCCGGCGCACGATGGTCTCGCGCAAGGAGGCCGGCGAGCGCGACCGCATGCAGGTGCTCGTCGCCAACGTCGACGTCATCTTCGTGGTGAGCGGCCTGGACGGCGACTTCAACCTGCGCCGCCTCGAGCGCTATCTGGCCGTGGTGCGGGAGGGCGGTTCCAAGGGCGTGGTGCTCCTTAATAAGGCCGACCTGTGCCCGGAAGCCCCCCAGCGCCTGGCCGAGACCATCCTCATCGCGCGCGACCTGCCCGTCCATGTCATCAGCGCCAAGAAGGGCGAGGGCGTGGACGTGCTGGAGCAGTACCTGAAGCCAGCGACGACGGTGGCGCTCTTGGGTTCTTCGGGCGCCGGCAAGTCCACCTTGGTGAACCGCATCCTAGGCCGCGAGAAGCAGGCCACCAAGGAGACCCGCGAGGACAGCCGCGGCCGGCATACGACGACTTCGCGCGAGATGTTCCTCACGCCCGGCGGCGCCATCTTGCTCGACACCCCCGGCCTGCGCGAGATCCAGCTCGCCGACGTCGCCGAGGGCATCCGGCAGACCTTCTCGGACATCGAGGCGCTCTTCGGCGCCTGCAAGTTCGACAATTGCCGCCACCACAAGGAGCCCGGCTGCGCCGTGCTCGCCGCGCTCGACTCCGGCGCGCTCGACCCCAACCGCTGGGACTCCTACCTCAAGCTCAAAGCCGAGCAGGCCGTGCGCGGCATGAAGGACTGGGAAAAGCGCCGCCACGACCGCAAGTTCGGCCGCATGGTCCACGAAGCCCTCAAGCGCAAAGGCCGCAAAGACTCCAAATAGGGGACTGTCCCCTATTTGTAGTGCTCACGAGGAAGCGGCAAACTACAAATAGGGGACTGTCCCCTATTTGTAGTCAGTGTTTGGGGGCGATGCCTTTGAGGCGGTTGAGGCCGTTGAGGGCCGCCACGCGGTAGGCTTCGGCCATCGTGGGATAGTTGAAGGTCGTCGTCATGAAGTAGTCGAGCGTGTTGCCGGGCTTCGGGGCGGCCATCACGGCCTGGCCGATGTGGACGATCTCGGAGGCCTGCGAGCCGAAGCAGTGCACGCCCAGGACCTCGAGCGTGTCGCGGTGGAACAGGAGCTTGAGCATCCCCGTGCGCACCCCCATGATCTGCGCGCGGGCCAGGCTGCGGAAGAGCGCGTGGCCGACCTCGTAGGGCACGCGCGCCTGGGTCAGCTCGCGCTCGGTCTTGCCGATGGAGGAGATCTCGGGGATGGTGTAGATGCCGGTGGGGATGTCCTTGGCGAGGCGCTCGTCGCAGCGGCCCTCGACGATGTGCGTCGCCGCCAGGCGCCCCTGGTCGTAGGCGGCCGAGGCCAGCGCCGGAAAGCCCACGACGTCGCCCACCGCGTAGACGCCCTTGACCCCGGTGCTCTGCTGGCCGTCCACCCGCAGGTTCCCGCGCGCGTCGGGCTTGAGTCCCAAGGTCTCGAGCCCCAGCCCTTCGGTGTTGCCGGAGCGGCCGTTGGCCCAGAGCAGATAGTCGGTGTGGATGCGTTTGCCGGACTTAAGATGCAGGACGACCCCGCCGTCGCTCACCTCGACCTTCTCGTGCTCCTCGTTGTGGTAGAGGATGACGCCGCCGTCGCGCAGGTGGTAGGCCAACGCGTCCACGATCTCGTCGTCGAGGAAGGTCAAGAGCCTGTCGCGCGTGTTGACGAGGGTCGTCTTCACTCCGAGCGAGCGGAAGATGGAGGCGTATTCGCAGCCGACCACGCCCGCGCCGTAGACGGCCACGGAGCCGGGGGTCTCCTTCAAGGCCAGCACCTTGTCGGAGTCCAGGATGCGCGGATGGGAGAAGTCCACGTCCGCCGGCCGGTACGGCCGCGAGCCGGTCGCGATGACGAAGGACTTGGCCTCGAGGGTCAGCAAGGCCCCGTCCGGGACCGTCACCGTGAGCTCGCCGGGGCCCGCGAAGCGCGCGCGGCCCTCGATGAGGTCGACGCCGTTGCGCTCGTAGAAGCCGCGGCGCAGCCGGACCTGCTCGCCGATGACGGACTCGGCCGAGCGCAAGAGCTGCGGCCAGGCGGCGTCCAGGGCGCGCAGCGAGTCGCGGAAGAGCGGGTTGGCGCGGGCGTTGACGAGGTGGGAGACGGCCTGGCGCAGGGCCTTCGAGGGGATGGTGCCCCAGTGGGTGCACCCGCCGCCGACGTCTTTAAAGGCCTCGACCACGGCCACCGAGCGGCCGGACTTGGCGACCTTCATCGCCGCGCCCTCGCCCCCGGGCCCCGAACCGATGACGACGACGTCGTAGGTTCTGCGGTTCATGGGCACGACGATTATATTATTTCGGCCGCGGCAGTTTCGTCGCTTTAGGCGGCTCTTCCTCGATGAGCAGTAGGTGAGGCGGCGTATGGAGCGTGTCCCGGCCCGCCTCGCGCCAGCCCTTGGGGAGCTTCACGGCCGCGACTCCCCCCTCGGGCAGCGAGGTGAAGGCGCCCTCGAGGAACGGCATCCGCGCCATGTCCCAGTCGACGACGGCCGAGCGCACCTTCTGCGCCTTGAACCAGGCCGCGAGGTCCGGCGGCGGGCCGCCCTCGGGCAGGCCCGCGATGAGGGTTCCGGGCGGCAGCGGCCAGGACGAGAGGTCGGCGCTCGGCCCGTAGAGCACGCGCCCCGTCCGCGACGCGGTCCAGGCCATCGCCTCCGCGTAGCAGGGCTCCGGCCGGTCGAGCGCGAACGGGTTGCCCACTCCCCAGATCGCGGCCTTGATGACGGTCCCCAGCGCGGTGAAGCCCGACAGGAAGCAGGCCAGCACGAGGCCGGTCTTGAGCCCCGGCCGCAGGGCCGCCATCTTCGCCTCGACGACCTCCCATCCCGCGACGAACGCCGCGGCGGCCAGCAGGTAGAGCATCGGCGAGAGCGGGGCGACGAAGCGCTCGCTCGGCGAGACCACGTTGTACCAGGAGAACATCACGAAGAAGGCGGCGACGAGGACGGCGGTGAAGAGCGCCGCCCCGTCGAAGCGGCGCAGCGCGGCCCAGGCGGCCCGGCGCGCGCGCCACAACGACAGCGCCCCCGCGAGGGCGAGCGCCAGCCGCAGGCCGTGGAAGATGGGGAAGGACGGACCCGGGGCGAGGGTCTTGACCCAGAGCGGCGCGAATTCGCGCATGCCCGAAGCGAGCCGCTTCGGGAGCCCCAGCCAGCCGTGGCGCGCGACGAAGCCCCCTAGGGTCTGGTCTTCGAGCGGGCGCGTGCCGGCCTCCCACCAGGTGTCGAGCCAAATAGCATGCTGCGAGGAGTAGTTGTAGAACGCGTCGCCGAGCACCGCCGCGTTGGCCCACCAAAGCCAGATGGCGAGCGACAGAAAGCCCGCGGCGAACCAAGGCGCGCGGCGCCACAGACCGCGGTCGCGCAGCGCGGCGGCCGTGAAGGCGAGGGCCCAGCACAGCGCGAGCAAAGTACCCGTGCCCTTCGTGAGGGTCGCCAATCCGGCCGCGAGCCCTGAGAGGAGGAACCAACGCCCGTCCCCGCGGAAGCCCCGCCAGGCCGCGGCCCAAGCCACGAAGAAGAAGAGCGGCAGAAGGACTTCGGCCCTCAGCGACATACTCAAGGACAGGAACACCCAGTTGACCGAGAGGAGGACGGCCGCGACGAGCGCCGCATTCAAGCCGAACAGCGGGGCGCCGAGGGCGATGACGATGCCCAGAGTCACGGCCCCCCAACCTAGGCTGAAGAGCTTCGACCAGGTGAAGGCGGCGGGCTCCCGGGACGCCCAGAAAGCGAGGAGTGCGGGGTAAAGGGGGTGGTCGTTTCCGAGAGTCAGCTGTCCCCCCTCACGGAAAGCCAGGGCGTTCAAGAGAAACGAGTCCTGCCCCAGGCCCGGCCGCCGGTTCCAGGTCAGCCAGGTGAAAGCGGTGAACAGCCAATCGGCCAGGAAGGGCAGGGCCAACAGGGGGTAAAATCTGCGAATCATCATGTTATTTAAGCATAATTCAAGAATCCGAAGCGGCTGAAAATATGCTTCACAACTTAAGTCGAGCACCTTCCGGCCCGTTCGGACCTATGTTTCCGGACCCCCCGGTCTGTTACAATGACAGGCCTGCCGGGTGACCGGCGGGCAGGAAGAACCAATGAACGACCAGAAGATCAACTGGGTCAATACCATTTTCCTCACGGTCGCCCCCGTAGCGGCCGTCATCCTCACGGGCGTCTACATCTACAACTACGGCCTGCACTGGATGGACGGCCTCATCTTCTTCACGATGTACATCCTGACCGGCATGGGCATCACCGCCGGCTACCACCGCCACTTCTCGCACCGCGCCTACGACTGCCACTGGACCGTGCGCCTGTTCTTCTTGCTGTTCGGCGGGGCCGCCATCCAGAACCACGCGCTCCACTGGTGCCGCGACCACCGCATCCACCACCAGAAGGTGGACAAGGACGAAGACCCTTACGCCATCACGAAGGGCTTCTTCTGGGCGCACATCGGGTGGGTGTTCTACGAGTCCGGCCGGGACGAGGACTACACCGTCTCCCCCGACCTGGCCCGCGACCCGCTGCTCCGGTTCCAGAAGAAGTTCTACCTGCCCATCGTCCTCCTCGTCGGCTTCGCGCTCCCCGCCGCCGTGGGCGCTTTGGTCGGCCGCCCGTTCGGCGGGTTCCTGTTCGGCGGCCTGCTGCGCGTCGTCATCGTCCAGCACCTGACCTTCTGCATCAACTCGGTGGCGCACTACGTGGGCAAGCGGCCCTACTCCATCGACAACACCGCGCGCGACTCGTGGTGGCTGGCGTACTTCACCTACGGAGAGGGCTACCACAACTACCACCACCGCTTCGCGGCCGACTACCGCAACGGCATCCGCTGGTACCACTTCGACCCGACCAAGTGGTTCATCCTGGGGCTCAAGCGCCTCGGGCTCGCCTGGCGCCTGACCGAGTACCGCGAGGAGCACATCCTCAAGGCCAAGCTCGAGACCCAGATGAAGCTCGCCCAGGCCAAGATGGCCGGCGCCCCCGTCGAGCTCGCCGACCGCCTCCAGGTCCGGCTCGACGCGGCCCGGGAGCAGCTCGAGGCCGCCCACAAGCAGTGGGAGGACGCCAAGGAGCGCTACGCCGAGCTCAAGCGCTCGGCCTCCGGCCGCCTCGCCACCGCGAAGGCCGACTTCGAGGCGGCGCGCTACGAGTGGAAGCTGCGCACCCGCCAGTACGGCTTCCAGTTCCAGGCCGCGCAGGCCCGCTGGGCCCTGCTCATCGCGGCCGTCAGCCGCCTGCACACCCACGGCGCGCCGCTCGCGTAGCCCTCACCCCTACCCTCACCCCAGCCCTCTCCCGCAAAGCGGGAGAGGGGAAGGGTGAGGGGATTCCCCAGGACTTGACCCTGTAACACCCCCCGCTTACCCTAATAGGGATGCGCTCGGGGGCCCTCGCTATCGTCCTTCTATTGGCGGGGAGCGTCTCCGCCCAGGAGAAACTGGACCCGCGGCTCCGCGGCCTGCTGGCCCGGCCCACCCCGACGTCCGGCTTCACCCCCCAGGGGTTGATGCCC
>SCTT01000314.1 GCA_004322435.1 bacterium | reverse complement strand
GGCTTCGCGGGCGCCGGAGCCGTGCCGCCCGAGGCCTTCGCGTCCTCCCGTCCCTTCCCCTCGGCGGCGGGCAGAGTGGAGAGGTCGAGCTTGTCGAGCTTCGCGTCCACGCGCACCCGCGGCGCCTTGCGCAGGTCCTGGCCGTCGAGCTTCGCCTCGAACCCCGAGCCGTTGAGCTTGCCCTTGAGCGTCCCGGCGGCGGAGTCCGCCGAGAGGGTGAGCTTCCCGTCGACTCCGTCGAGGCGCTGCTTCGAGAGCGTCAAGGCCGCGTCCTTGAGCGTCACCTCGCCCGTCAGAGCCGGCGCGGCGGCGGGGCCCTTGGCCGAGAGGTCCGCGGCGAACGTCCCGCCGGCCTCGTAGGCCGCCCCGCCGGGCACGAGCTTGGCCGCCTCGGAGAGCGCCAAGGGCTCCAGCTTGGCCTTGAAGTCCACGGTCGTCCCGCCCTTGGCGCCGGTGTCGGCCGTCCCCGACGCCGCGAGCCGGACGGCCCCCCAGGCCGCCGACAAGGACGAGACGCGCCACTTCGTCTTGTCCTGCGCGGCCTTGAGGCTCAGGGCCGCGCCTTCTCCCTTGAGCGCCAGCGTCTCGACCGTCAGGCCGGTCTCGTTCATCCTGGCCTTGAGCGGGCCGGAGAGGGAAGGGAGGGCGGAGCCGGCCGGGAGGACGCCCTCGACGCGCGGCAAAGTCAGCTCGGCCTCGATGTTCGGGGCCAGGAAGCCCGAGACCTTGCCGGTCGCGCGCGCCTTCAGGCCGTCGAAGGTCGCCGAGAGCGGCTCGAGGGTCAAGGCGCCCTTCGCCGGGTCCCCGCCGCCGGCGTCGAGGGAGCCTTGCAGCTCGACGCGTCCGGCGTGGGCGGCGCCGCCCGAACGGAGCGAGTAGTCGAAGCCCAGCGAGAACGGCACGGGGCCATCGAGGCGCACGTCCTTGGCCTCGAGCGCGAGGCCCTTGAGGGAGGCGCTCACGCCCTTCGGGTCCGTGTACGTCAGGGCCCCGCCTTTGACGGACAGGGAGGAGACCGAGAAGGCCGCTCCGGAGGGGTTTCGGGCGGGCGCGGGGGCGGAGGCCTTGGGCGCGGCCTTGGCGGCGGGCGCCGGAGAGACCCAGACCTCGGGAGAGTCGACGGCCAGCGCGCCGACGAGGACCTCGCGCCGCGTCAGCAGCGGCCACCAGCGCGGGGTCGCGGTGACCGACTTGGCCTTGAAGGCCTTGCCCGCCTTGAAATCGGGGACTTCGGAGACTTCGAGGCCGCTCAGGCGCACGCCCGAGAGCTGGACGGAGGCGTCGGCCAGGCGCACCTCGCGCCCGAGCGCGGCCCCGAGCTTCTGCAAGGCCAGCGCCTTGACCTTGGCCGGCGGCAAAAAAACCCGCACGGCGACGGCCGCCGCCCCGACGAGGAGGACCAGGCCTCCGGCCCCGTAAGCGGCCCACTTCCAGCGCTTCATCGCGGATATCGTACCGAATCTCCTAGCGCCGCCGCAGGCGCTCGCTGGGGGAGTCGTCGGCGAGGATGGCGTCGGGGCGGCGCAAGAGCGGCCGGTTGGCGCTGCCGGCCAGCGAGAACGCCTGGCCGCCCTTCAGGGACACGACCCAGCGCGAGCCGCCCGGGCCGCCGTTTAAGGCATACGCGACGTCGAGGCGCAGCACGCCGCCCGAGGAGGAGCGCGACGAGGACAGGCGGAGCCCGGCGCCGAGGTCGACCTTCCACGCCGCGCGGCCGAAGGGATTGCCCTGCGGGATGGCCGAGCCGGCGTCGAGGAAGCCGACCGCCCCCACGTGGACGAGGCGGAGTATGTTCGCGTCGAAGAACGCGCGGTCCTCCAGGTTGACGATCGCGGCGCGCGCGCCCTGGAACGCGTTGTTCTTGTACCCGCGCAGGCCCGAGTCGCCGCCGACGTTGAGCTGGCGCTCGCCGTCGAGGCTCTTCACCGTCGTGTACTCGGCGTGGGCGACGAGGGTCTGGCGGAATCGGAACGGCGTGCGCCAGAACAGGTTCATGCTGCCGGTGAGCACGCCGTTCTCGATGCGGCCGTTGTCGGCGGCCCGGCTGTCGGCGACGGCCTGCACGAGCGCGAAGCGCCCCGGCCCCAGCCCCAGCCCCTTCTGCAAGGACGCCGCCATCCCCCAGCGGTCGTGGTCGGAGCCCAGGGCCTCGAGCAGCGGCCCCCCCTCGACGCCCAGCTCCCAGCCCAGGTTGAAGTCCTCGACGACCCGGACGCGGTCCAAGTCGGTGGCCTTGATGTATTTGGGCTCGATGAGCGCGTAGGCGGCCAGCGGGCCGGTCATCTGGCGCTCGGCCGGCACGCCCCCCACGGTCGTCGTCAAAGGCGAGAAGCGGCTGTGCTCCCAGCGCCACCCGGCCCCGAGGCGGTGCACCGTCTCGGCGCGCTCGAAGAGGCGGACCGCGGCCAGGCCCCGCGCCGCGCGGTAGTCGTGCTGGAATTCGGTGGCGGTCACCCCGGAGGCGTAGCGGGCCTCGTCCTGCGCGACGCGCGCCCAGGTGGTCTCGGCCGACCAGGGCGTGTCGTGCGCGAAGAACGGCCGCGCGAGCCGCAGCCCGTATTCCCCGCCGCGGTCGGTGTCGGCGAAGTGGCCGAGCACCCGCGCGTCGGTGCGCAGAAAGCGGGGGTCGCCGTAGCGGACCTCGGTGCGCCGGTGCGTGCTCTGGCTCGAGTTGAAGAACGAGACCTGCTTGCCGAGGCCCAGCAGGTTCCCCTCCGACACGCCGTAGACGAGCGTCGTCTGCCCCCCTTCGGTCGCCAGGCTCGCGCGCGGGGTCAGAGTCCAGGAGTCCTGGGTGCGCACGGCGACGTCGACCGTGCCGTCCGGCCGGGCGACCGGGGTCACCGACGCGTCGCGCAAGAACCCCAGGGCGCGCAGGTTACGCTCGGTCTCGAGCGCCTTGAGCGCGTCGTAAGGCTCCCCCGGGGCGAGCAGTAGCTCGCGGCGCAGGACCTGTTCCTGCGTGACCATGTGGATGCGGTTGGCCCAGCGGAACGCCCAGAGGTCGTCTTCGGGGACAGAGAGGTCGAAGACGTTGCGGCGCTCGTAGGACGCGCCGGCGATGGGAGCGGTTGAAAGCGGCTGCGCCGAGGCGGCCCCCGCCAGCAGGAGCGCCAGCGGGAGGCTCATCCCCGCCTGAGGTTTTCGAGGACCTTCTCGGTCGAGTGCGAACGGTTCAAGGTGTAGAAGTGGATGCCGGGCGCGCCGCCGGCCAAGAGGGCCCGGCACTGGCGGGTCGCCCAGTCGACGCCGAAGCGGACGACGGCCTCCTTGTCCTCGGCGATGGGGGCGAGGCCCGCGAGCAGCTCGGGCGGGAGCTTGGCGCCGCACATCTCGGTGAAGCGCTTGGTCTGCGCGAAGCCCGTCACCGGCATGATGCCGGGGACGATGGGGCGGGTCACGCCGGCCGCGCGCGCGCGGCGGACGAAGTCGAAATAGTCCTTGTTGTCGAAGAAGAGCTGGGTGATGACCCAGTCCCCCCCCGCGTCGGCCTTCTCCTTGAGGCGCTTAAGGTCCGCCTCGGGCGAGGGCGACTCCGGGTGCTTCTCGGGATAGCCGGCCACGGCCATCGCGAAGCCGCCCCGGGCCTTGATGAGGCGCACGAGGTCGGCGGCGTACGGGAGCTCGCGCTGGTGCACGGGCAGGGCCGAGCCGTCTTTGGGGGCGTCGCCGCGCAGGGCCACGATGTTCTCGATGCGCAGCGTCTTGAGGCGCGTCAGGACGGCCTCGACCTCGGCCTTGGTGTGGGCGACGCAGGTCAGGTGCGACGCCGTCTCGATGCCGAGCTCGGCCTTGATCATCCCGGCGGTCTCGACGGTCTGCGCGCGGCCGGAGCCGCCCGCGCCGTAGGTGATGGTGACGAAGTCGGGGCCCAGGGCCTTGAGCTCGCGCACGGTCTCCTTGAACTTCCCCATGTCCTCGGGGGCCTTCGGGAGGAAGAACTCGAAGGAAAAGACGGGGCGTCCCTTCGTGAACAGCTCGGGGATGAGCATCGCGCGGGGATTCTAGTAATTCTGACGGACCTCGATGAACGACGAAGGCGCAATTTACGCGCCTCGGGCGCGTGGGTTCGAGGATT
>SCTT01000313.1 GCA_004322435.1 bacterium | reverse complement strand
CAGCACGGGACCGGTCAGGTTCAAGCTCCGGACGTCCTTGCCGTCGGCGCCCTTGACGCTGAAGGTCGCGGCGACCGCGCCGAGGACGGTGGGCACGTGCAGCGCCTTGCCGTCCACCTCGTAGAGCTGCTTCGAGGTCATCGGCCCGTCGGAGGCGCCGAAGTCCACCGTCTTCTTCGTGAACTGGCGGATGCCGCCGCCCGAGCCGATGGACTGGTAGTTGATGCGCACGCCGGCGTGCTCCTTGGCGTACACGTCGAACCACTTCGAGTAGATGGGGTACGGGAAGGTGGCTCCCGCCCCGTTCAAGGTGGTCTGCGCCGAGGCCGGCAGGGCCCCGAGGGCCGCCGCGGCGGCCAAAACCAAGGTGTTGAGCTTGTTCATGTCGTCTCTCCTTTAGAACTTCACGACGTAGTCGAGCTGGATGCGGTTGATGTCGTCGCCCTTGTTGGCCGGGTTGGCCGTCGCCGTCACGGAGCCCGGGGGCAGGCCGTTGGCGACCAAGGTCGTGTAGAAGAACTTGAACTTGAGCTGGCTCCAGTCGTTGGGGCTGTACGCCGTCCAGAGGATGTGCCCCTTGCGGTTGGTGCCCCCGTTGCCGAAGTCCGAGTCGGCGACGTCGGCGACGGTCGCGTCCGACTCCGACCACTTGTAGAAGTAGCCGGCCTCCCAGCTCTTGGGAGCGGCGGCCTCGCCGACGATGGTCCCGACCTGGTAGCCGAACTGGTTGCGGCCCTGCTCGCCGCGCCCGGCCTGCTCCTCTTGGATGGCCGCCAGGTTCCGGATGAACGTCGCCTGGAGCTTCACGGGCACGGCGCCCGCCCAAGCCGAGAGCTGGGTCGTCAGCTCGGCGACCTTGAAGTCGTTCAACACGCGGTTGCCGAGCCGCCGGTTGCCGTTCTGGGCCACGGCCGGGCTGAAGTCGTTGGTGCGGGAGTTCGTCCACTCGTACAGGGCGCCGGCGAACCGCAGCCGCGACTTCGCGGGGAGCCGATACTCGGCGCCGAGCTGGCCGCCGAACATGTATTGGTCGGAGCGGGAGTCCGAGTCCTCGTCGACGACCATCTGCACGGCGTTGGCGAAGTAGATGCCGCCCAAAGACGGCAGGAACCACTCGACGCTCTCGCCCAAGCCTTCCGGGTTGAAGTCCGAGTCCCAGACGATGTCCGAGGACGTGGTCTGCCAGATGGGATTGACGAACCGCCCCGCCGACACCGAGACCTTCCCCTCGTCGGAGAGCTTCGGCGACCAGTTGAGGTAGACCTTGTCGAGCCAGATGGCCTTCTGGCCGCCCAGGTTGTCCATCGACTGGTTGGTCGAGACCTGCTCTCCGGTGCCGGTGGCGAAGCTGAACCCGGCCGTCATGTCGTTTAAGAGCGTCGCGTCCATCCCGTAGCGCAGGCGGAAGCGCTGGCGGTCGCGCTGGACGTTGGGCGCGGTGCGGCGGATGGTGGAGTCCTGGCGCAGGCGCAGGTCGCCCTGCAGCTTGATCTCCTGGACGAGGTCCTGCTTCTGGCCGTCAAGCACGGTGCTGCGGAAGGTGAGCATGGTGGCGAACGCGTCGGTCTGGCCGGCGGCCAGCGCCGCGGCCAGGACACAGGCGAACTTCTTCATGAAGGGAATCCTCTCGGGGGTGGGATGCTCGGCGTCCATCGGGAAGATAATCTCAAAATCGGCGGGGC
>SCTT01000312.1 GCA_004322435.1 bacterium | reverse complement strand
GGCGCCGGGGAGACGGCCGCCCGCGCCGCCGGGCCCGCGGCCGTCGCGCTCGCGGCCGCCGCGGCCCTCTTCGTCGTGACTCCCCGCATCGAGCCGCTGCGCCAATCCAACCCGTTCCTGAACCTCGGGCTCGACAAGCGCCAGCCCACGCGCAGCTCGGTGGTGGGCTTCACCGAGAACGTGGCCCTCGGCTTTTTCGGGACCCTCAAGCGCTCGAGCGCGCGGGTGATGCGCGTGAAGCCTCTGGAAGGCTGGGGGGAGGCGGGGCCGGGGAAGCCCCCGGTCCCGTTCTTGATGCTCCGCGGCGCGGTGATGGACCGCTTCGACGGAGCGCGGTGGACGAAGACCGTCGAGGCGTTTCAGTGGAGCAAGGACGGCAAGCGCTACACTTCGTCGGAAGGCAAGGCCTGGGCGCCGCGGCGCAGCGGAGCGCTCCACTTCCCCTCCGCGGGCGCCCCGGGGGCCGGGCTCGAGGTGACGATGTACCCGCTCAACTCGGCCGTCGTGTTCACGGCGGCGGGCCTGTCGCGCCTGGAGGCCGCCGAGGGGTCGGCCTGGTTCGACCAGAACGACGCCGCCTTCCTCGGCGCGCCTTACGTGATGGGCACGACCTACCGCCTCTGGGGCGCCGAGCGCCCGGGGGCGGGCTTCGCGGCCGCCCGGCCGGACTTCGGCCTCCAGCTCGAGCGGCGCTATCTCGAGCCTCCGCCGGGCGGGGACCCGCGCGTCGCGGCCTTGGCGGCCGCATGGACGGCGGGGACTGCGACGCCTGAGGAGAAGATGCGCGCCGTCGCACGGCGTCTGCGGGACTCGTACCGTTACAGCCTGTCCTCGGACGACGGCCGCGGCGGCCTGGAAGGGTTCCTCTTCAAGTCGCACGCGGGCAACTGCGAGTTCTTCGCCACCGCGGCGGCGGTCCTGCTGCGCCACGCCGGCGTGCCGACGCGCCTCGTCGCCGGCTTCCTGGCCGACGACTGGAACGAGTACGGCGGGTTCTTCGACGTGCGCCAGGGCCAAGCCCACGCCTGGGTCGAGGCTTGGGACGGCGGCCAGTGGCGGGTCGTGGACGCGACGCCGCCGGCGGCCTCGCTGCCGGGCGGCGCCCTCTGGCTCGCGCGCGCCCGACGCTGGGCCACCGCGGCCCAATTGCGCTGGTACCGCGACGTCATCGGCTACGACTCCTTCCTGCAGCGCGACGCCGCGCGGCGCGCGCGCCTCTCCCTCGCGCGGGCGCGCCTCGAGGACGCCCTCGACGCGGCCTGGCCGCTGGCCAAGGCCGCGGCCGCGCTGGCGCTGGGCCTCGCCGCCGCCTCCTGGGCCTCCGGCTGGCGCCGGCGTCGCCGGCCCCGGCTCCCCTTCGAGGAGGCCGCCGCCCTGCTAGAATCCGCCGGCTTCCCGCGCCGCGCGGAGCAGACGGCCCGCGAGTTCGCGGGCGCCGTCGCCCTCGCGCGGCCCGGGCTCGCCCCCGCGCGCGACCTGGCCGAGCTCCACTACCGGGAGCTCTACGACCCCCGCGGCCTCGACGCGGCGGGGCGGGCCCGGGAGATGGAGCTGCTCGCGGCCCTGCGCTCGGAGCTCCGCGGGCGGAGGACGGCCGGCGTTTGATACAATGGTCCCCGCTTGTTGGGACTGATCCGCCGAACCATGTCCGCGCGTCCACTGCGCCCCTACCGCATCGGTTGGTACGGGGACGACGGTTTGGGCGAACGCCTCATCCAGGCCGTCCTCGAGGGCCGCAAGACCGCGACCGCCGCGCCGTCCTACGACCCCGAGGAAGGGGCGGAGGGCGAACTGCTGGCCTTGGTCGACAAGGGCGGCAAGCGGCGCGGGACCCTGCGCATCACGCGTGTCGAGCTCCGGCGCTTCTCCGACTTCGACGAACCCCTGGCCGCCAGGCTCGGCGCGCCGCTGGCCGACATCAAGGCCATGACCTCCTTCGCCAACAGCCGTCCCATCGGCCCCGACGAAGAGATGCGCGTGACGTACTTCGAGCTGGTCCCCTAGCTCCCGGGCTCCCTGTGAAACTGCTCACCATCAGCTTCGGCTGCCAGATGTCCTTTTCGGACGGCGCCGAGATGGCCCGTCCTCTTCTCGCCCGCGGGTTCCGCGCGGCTCAAGGCCTCGACGACGCCGACGCGCTCATCCTCAACACCTGCACCGTCCGCCAGCATGCCGAGGACCGCGCGCTCTCGCAGCTGGGGCGCCTCAAGCCCTGGAAGGAGGCGCGCCCGGAGCGCCTCCTCATCGTCGCCGGCTGCGCCGCCGAGCGCCTGGGCGATTGGCTGACGGAGCGGTTTCCGTACGTGGACCTCGTGGTCGGCGCGAAATCCATCGAGCAGTATCCCGAGGTCCTCGAGCGGGCGCTGTCGGAGCGCTTCGACTGGGCCCGGGAGAACGCCGGCGCGTGGGCGTCCCCGGAGCCGGCCTCCGCGGGGGCCGGCGCGTTCGTCACGGTGATGCGCGGCTGCAACTATTCGTGCTCGTACTGCATCGTGCCCGCGGTGCGCGGCCGGGAGCTCTACCGCCCGCTCGAGGTGGTGCTGGGCGAAGTCCGCGCCCGCGCCGCGGAGGGCGCGCGCGAGGTGACGCTCCTCGGCCAGACCGTCAACAGCTGGCGGGAGGGCGGCCGGGACTTCGCCGACCTGCTTCGCGCGGTGGACGCGGCGGGCGCCGTCGAGCGCGTGCGCTTCACGAGCCCGCATCCCTTCTTCCTCACCGAGCGCGTGATGGCGGCGATGGCGCAGTGCCGCGGCGTCGCGCCGCACATGCACCTGCCGGCCCAGTCCGGCTCCGACCGGCTGCTCAAGCTCATGCGGCGCAACTACACCGCCGAGGGCTTTTTGGAGAAGGCGGCGCGCCTGCGCGCGCTCATCCCCGACCTGGCCCTGACCTCCGACTTCATCGTGGGCTTCCCGGGGGAGACGGAGGAGGACTTCCGGGCGACGCTCGCGCTCGCGGCCGCCGCCGATCTGGATTCCGCCTACTGCTTCGCCTTCTCGCCGCGGGAAGGAACCGAGGCCGCGGCCTTCGGGGACACGGTCCCCGAGGAGGTCAAGCAGGCGCGGCTGCGCGTGCTCTTGGACGCCATTGAGGCGAACATGGTCCGAAAGCTCGACGCGATGCTGGGCAAGAAGGTCCGCGTGCTGCTCGAGACCGACACCGACGGCCGCACGCAGTACCACTTCCGAGCGCGCCTCGACGCGCCCGGCGTGCCGGGGACGTTCGTGGACGCGGTGGTGACGGGGCGGACGGACACGGCGCTCAAGGCCAGAGCCCTCTGATGCTCAACATCGTCCTGGGGCTGCTCTTCTCCGGCGTCGGCTTGGTCGCCCTCAAATACGGGAAGAAGGAGGGGAAAGCCAAGCCCATGATGCTCGGCGGCGCGCTGTTGGTCTATCCCTACTTCACGCCGGACGCTCTGCTCACCGGGCTCATCGGCGCGGGGCTGACGACGCTGCTCTTCGTCTGGAAGGACTGAGGTCGGGCACGCCCGCCAACATCCTTGATATGAGACACGCGGGCGTGGTATCGTAAACGCGATGAAGCATCCCAACGGCAAGCATTCCACCGAGCGGCGCGCGCACCGCCGCCTCGCTGTCGTCAGCGACCTCGTCGAGCCCATCGTCCTCTCGTACGCGCCCGACTCCAAAGAGAAGAAGGGCAAGGACTCGGTGCCCAAGCACTTGCGCACGCAGCCCGCGGTCCTGACCGACCTCTCCGCCGGCGGCCTGCAGCTGATCACCTTCCTCGCGCCGCCCCACGCCAAGAGCTTCAAGATGACGCTGACCATCCCGGGCCTCGACAACCTGCCCGTGACCGGCCGCGTCGTGCGCGTCTCGAAGAAGGGCGAGACGTACTCGGTCGGCATCGCCTTCACGAAGATCGCCAAGAAGTTCCAGCGCCAGATCACCCGGATGGCCGAAGACGACGGCGACTGCAACACGCGCCTGTCCTTGGGCCTGCCCGAGTCCTGCGTGCCGACCTGTTCGTTCCACGCCTTGTGCAACAAGTCGCAGAAGGCCCCGCACTGGCCCAAGTCCAAGCGCGCCTGAGCCGCCCCCCGAGCCCGCCGTTCGTGGCCGCCGTCGTCGGCCCCACCGCCTCCGGCAAGACCGACCTGGCCCTGGCGCTCGCCGCGCGCCTGGGCGGCGAGGTCGTCTCGGCCGACATGGGCCAGCTGTACCGGGGCTTCGACGCCGGCACCGCCAAGCCCGTCGGTCTGCCCGTCCACCTCATCGACGTCCTCGACCCCCGCGAGCCGAGCGACGCCGGCTCCTACGCGCGGCTCGCGGCGAAGACCGTGGCCGACATCCTCGCCCGCGGCAAGCTGCCCATCCTGGCGGGGGGGACCGGGTTCTACGTGAGCGCCCTCCTCGACGGGCTCGACGAGCTCCCGCGCCGCGACCCCGCGGTCCGCGCGCGGCTCGAGGCCCGCGCGAAGGCGGAGGGCGCGGCCGCGCTCCATGCGGAGCTCGCGCGCCTCGACCCGGCCGCCGCGGCGCGCATCGACGGCCGCAACGCGGTCCGCGTCGTGCGCGCCCTCGAGGTCGTCGCGCTCACCGGCCGGCCCGTGAGCCAGCAGTGGACGGAGCGTCCGGCGCCCTACCGCGCCCTCTACGTGGGCCTCCGCTGGAGCCCGGAGGCGCTGCGCCGGCGCATCCGGGAGCGCGCCGAGGGCATGTTCCCCGAGATGGTCCGCGAGGTGCGCGCCCACCTGGCCGCGGGCCTCACCGGCGCGGAGCCCGCGTTCCGCTGCCTGGGCTATCCCGAGGCGCTCGCCGTCGCGCGCGGCGAGACCTCCCCGGTCGACGGCCTCGCGAAGATGGTGGCCGCCACCAACGCGTACGCGCGGCGGCAACGCACCTGGTTCCGCGGCCAGACGCCCGCGACGTGGCTCGAGCCCGCGGGCGCCGAACGCGAGGCCGCGCGCCTTATAGAGGAAGCCCGGTGAAAGGGGCCAAGACCTCGCGGCCGACGCGCGCGACGGGCCCCGGCCCGGAGAAGGTCGTCCTCGTCGGCGTCTTCAAAAAGGCCGCGGGGGGCGCCGCCGACGAGGTCAGCCTCTCGGAGCTCGGGCGCCTGGTCGAGACCGCGGGCGGGGTCGTCGCCGGTTCGCTCGTGCAGCGCGTCGACCGCTACAACCCCGCGAGCCTCATGGGGCCCGGCAAGGTCGACGAGGTCGCCGCCCTGGCCCGCAACCTCGGCGCCCGCACTGTCGTGGTCGACGAGGACCTCTCGCCCGCCCAGCAGCTGACCCTCGAGGACCGCGTCGGCGCCAAGGTGGTCGACCGCACCCGCCTGATCCTCGACATCTTCGCGCGGCGCGCGCGCACGCGCGAAGGCGAGCTGCAGATCGAGCTGGCCCAGCTCTCCTACATGATGCCGCGCCTGACCGGCTCGTGGCGCCAGTTCTCCCAGCAGGTCGGCGGCATCGGCACGCGCGGCCCCGGCGAGCGCAAGCTCGAGTACGAGCGACGCCACATGGCCCGCCGCATCGACCACATCAAAGGTCAGCTCGAGAAGGCGCGCACCGCGCGCGAGGTCCAGCGCCGCCGGCGCGAGACCGTGCCCGTCCCTTCGGTCGCCATCATCGGCTACACGAACGCGGGCAAGTCCAGCCTGCTCAACCGCCTCGTCGGCGCCGGCGCCGTCGGCCGGCCGGGCGAGGTCTACGCCGATGACAAGCTCTTCGCGACGCTCGACGCGACGACGCGCCGGGTCGCGCTGCCGGGCGGCGGCTGGTGCGTGTTCACCGACACCGTCGGCTTCATCCAGAAGCTGCCGACGACGTTGGTCGCCGCCTTCCGGTCCACCCTCGAGGAGACCGTCCACGCCGACTGCCACATCCTCCTCGAGGACGGCCTGGCCCCGGACCCCGGGGCGCAGAAGGCCACCGTCGACAAGGTGTTGGCCGAGCTCGGCGCGTCGGGCATCCCGCGCGTCACGGCCGTCAGCAAGGCCGACGCCATCGGCGACGACGCGCGCCGGCGTCTGTGCGCCGCCGACCCCGAGCGGATCCTCCTGTCGGCCAAGACCGGGGAGGGCGTGGCCGACGCGCTGGCCCGGGTCCAACAGGTCCTCGGGCACCGCTGGCTGCTGCGCGAGGTGCGCGTCCCGCCCGGACGGTCCGCCCTGCTCGGGGAGCTGCACCGCTCGGCCATGGTCGTCGGCCGGGACGTGGAGGGGGACTCCGTCGTCCTGCGTCTGAGGGTCACCGCCGAGAACTGGGACCGCCTGCGCGCTAAGCTGTCGGATTAAGTAGAATAATCAAGGTTTAAATGGATTTTTTCGCCGCGGGGATGATCCTCGCCAGCTACGTTTCCGGCGGAGTCCCGACGGGGTTCTTCCTGGCCCGCGCGCTCAAGGGCATCGACATCCGCGAGCACGGCTCCGGCAACCCCGGCGCCGCCAACGTCTACCGGGTGGTCGGCCCGGTCGCCGGCTTGGCCACGTTGGCCTTCGACGCCGCGAAAGGCTTCGCGCCGGTCTTCCTCGCCGCTCGGTTCGCGCCCGAGCACGGCGGCTGGCTCCCGGCCGCCTGCGGCGGGGCCGCCATCGTCGGGCACGACTGGTCTCCCTTCCTGGGCTTCGGCGGGGGCAAAGGGGTCGCGACGACCGCCGGCGTCTTCGCCGCCCTGTGCCCGAAGGCGCTCCTCGTCAGCTACTCCGCTTTCGTCGCGGGCGCCCTCCTCACCGAGCACATCTCCGTGGGGTCGATGGCCGCCTCGGGCGTCTTCCCGCTGGCCGCCGCGGCCGCGGGCGCCGACGCCGCGACGCTCGGCCTGGCCGCTCCCGCCGCCCTCCTCATCCTTTACCGCCACGTCCCGAACATCGAGAGCCTGCGGACCGGGAGACCCCTGGCCGCCCGGCCGAAAGCCAGCACGGGTTGACCCTTGAAAAAATCAAGACCTGCCGATAAAATCTGCGTATTGGGAGCGGGCCTCTGGGGCGCCGCCCTCGCCGACCATCTGGCCCGCCGCGGGCACCCGGTCCGGCTCTGGGAGATCTTTAAAGACGCGGCCAACCGCCTTCAAAAGACCCGCCGGCACCCGCACATGCCGGACTTCAAGCTGGCTCCCGGGGTCCGCGTGGGCTCCGACCAGGCCGACTGCCTGGACGGGGCGGGGACGGTCCTCATGGTCGTGCCCTCGGCCTTCGTCCGGCTGACGGCGCGCTCGCTCAGGCCCCTCCTCGAACCCGCTCGGCCTCGCCCCACGTTCATCAACGCCTCGAAGGGCGTGGAACCGGGGAGCCTCCGGACGATGGGGGAGGCCATCCTCGAGGAGCTGCCGTTCCTGGAGGAGCACCTCTTCACGCTCTCGGGCCCCAGCTTCGCCAAGGAGGTCGCGCGCGGCG
Source organism: bacterium (assembly GCA_004322435.1). Lineage (GTDB taxonomy): Bacteria > Elusimicrobiota > Elusimicrobia > UBA1565 > UBA1565 > SCTT01. The sequence continues at coordinate 12,480 of SCTT01000312.1, read as the reverse complement.
TGCCGACGCGGCTGGTGCTGGCCGGGCCGTCGGGCCCGCGGGCCGCGTCGGCGCTCGCGCTGCTGTCGGGGGGCGCCATCCGGGTGGAGCACTCCCCGGACCGCGTCGGCGTCGAGCTCGGGGGCTCGCTCAAGAACGTGCTCGCCATCGGCTGCGGGGTGCTCGACGGGGTCGGGGCGGGCGCGAACACGAAGGCCGCGTTCATCGTGGCCGGGATGCGGGAGATGGGGGCGCTGATCGAGCGCCTGGGCGGACGGCGGGAGACGATTTTCGGGCTGGCGGGCCTCGGCGACATGATCGCCACGGGCTCCTCGGCGCAGTCGCGCAACCGGACGCTCGGCGAGAAGCTGGGCGCAGGACGGACGCTGGCCAAGGCGCTGGGGGAGATCCCCACGGTGGCCGAGGGCGTGGAGTCGGCGCTGAGCGCCCACACGCTGGCGAAGGCGGGCGGGCTCAAGTGCCCGCTCGTCGAAGCGGTGTACCGCGTCGTGCACCGCGGCGCGCCGGCACGGACGGTGGTGAAGGCTCTGGGCTTCTGAGGAACATGGATAAGAAGGAGAAGGCGAAGAAGGGCGAGGGGCCGGGGCCGGACGAGCGCGAGGTGCGCATCTATTCCCTGGCCACCACCGCCAACGAGTGCATCGTGTTCCTCGAGGAGCTCGACGGCGACCGCCTGCTCCCCATCTGGATCGGGCTGGCCGAGGGGCAGGCCATCGCCATCCGCTTCTCGGGGATCGTCCTGCCGCGCCCCCTGACGCACGACCTGCTCCTCTCCTCCATCAAATCCCTGGGCTGGGACGTGACCCGCGTCGTCGTCACCGACCTCAAGGAGAACACCTTCTACGCCCAGATGCACCTCACGCACGGCGGCGAGGAGAAGCTCGTCGACTCGCGGCCCTCCGACGCCATCGCGGTCGCGGTGCGCTCCGGCTGCCGGATGTTCGTCAAGGAGCGCGTCTTCTCGCGCTGCCAGGTGCTCTCGAAGCCCATCACCGAAGACGAGGTCAAGAACTTCAAAGACGAGCTCAAGAACCTGCGCCCCGAGGACATCTTCAAGGACTTGAAGGGCTCGGGGGGGAAGCCGCCCGCCGCGCCGCCCAAGGGGCGGCCGGCCCCGGAGCCGGAAGCCGAGGAAGGGACCGACACGCCCGAAGGAGACGACGATGAATAGACTCGACATCATCCGCGCGGTGGCCCGCGTCCTGACGACCAAGGGCGAGGCCGCGAAAGCCGTCGAGACGACCTTCGAGACCATCCGGCAGGCCCTGCGGGAGGGCGACAAGGTGGTCGTCTCGAACTTCGGCACCTTCCGCGTCAAAGGCCGCCAGGCCCGGGTCGGACGCAACCCGAAGACCGGAGAGTCGGTCGAGGTGCCGCCGCGCCGGGGCGTGCGCTTCAAGGCCTCCAAGAACCTCCTCTCGTGACGGAGGCCGTCGCCGTCCCCGTCCCGCCGCTCCCCGAACAGGAATACTTCTCCATCGCCGAGGCCTGCCGGCTGCTGCAGGTGGCGCCGCACGTGCTGCGCTACTGGGAGTCCAAGTTCGCCGTGCTCCGCCCGACCCGCCTGCCCGGCGGCCACCGCCGCTACGCGCGCCGCGACCTCGAGACCGCGTTCCGCATCCGGGGCCTGCTGCGCGAGAAAGGGATGACGGTCGCCGGCGCGCGCCGGGCGCTCGCCGCCGCGCGCCGCCCGGTCCGCGCCGCCTCGGCGTCGTCCGCCCCCGGCCCCGGACTGAGCCCCGCGGCCGCCAAGCTCCTCAAGCGCGTGCGCGAGGACCTGCAGCGGCTCGTCGACGATTTGAGCCGCTGAGCGGAATTGATATACTCCCGAGGTTCGGGGAGTGGCTCAATGGTAGAGCGCTCGCTTGGGGTGCGAGAGATTCCGGGTTCGATCCCCGGCTCCCCGATAGCTTTGCCGTAAACGTTCCGGGGTGTAGCTCAATCGGCTAGAGCGCTTGGTTCGGGACCAAGAGGTTCGCGGTTCAAGTCCGCGCACCCCGATGCTTGAAGAGGCCCTCCGCAAGGAGGGCCTCTCCTATTTTGCGGGCCTAGGTCTTGACGAATCAAATTGCATATTCACTTTGGGTCTTGCATTGTGATACGCTTTGCAAGAGGGGAGACCTTGACGCGCAAACATCTGCTGGTGAGAGGCCTGGTCCAAGGGGTCGGCTTCCGGTGGTACGCGCTCGAGGCCGCCTCCCGCCTGGGGCTGACGGGCTGGGTGCGCAACCGCCCGGACGGCGTGGTCGAGGCCGAAGCGCAGGGCCCGGCCGAGGACGTGGAAGAGTTCGCCGCGGCCCTGCGCCGCGGTCCCACGGCGGCCCGGGTGGACGCCGTGGAGCAGAAGGACGTGCCGGCGGGCCGCACAGAAGAGGCGTTCCAGATTCTTTAGACGCGAGAGGGGAACCAGTGGCGACGAGAGAAGGCCTGCAGCCGACGACGGACGCGACGAGCCAGTACTTCAAGGGCATCCAGAAGCTCGCCCAGGTCGACCGCGAAGAGGTCCACAAGCTCTGGAAGAAGGCCAAGCGCGGCGACAAGGACGCCAAGACCCGCATCATGGAGGCCAACCTCCGCCTCGTGGTGCCCATCGCCAAGAAGTACCACCGCCAGGGGACCGAGTTTTTGGACCTGATCGAGGAAGGCAACTTGGGGCTCATGCACGCCATCGACAAGTTCGACCCGTCGAAGGGCTACCGCTTCTCCACCTACGCCTCCTATTGGATCGAGCAGTCCATCCGCCGCGCCGTCGAGGAGCAGTCGAAGACGATCCGCATCCCGCCCCACGCCTGGGAGGCGCTGCGCAAGTGGCTCAAGCAGTGGGAGCTGATGCACGCCGCGCTCGGCCGCGACCCGACGTTGGCCGAGATGGCCAAGAAGATGCACTGGACCGCCCGCCAGGTGCGCGGCGTCCTGGACGCCGCCGAGGCGGCCAAGGGCATCGGCTCCCTGGAGAACCCGATCGACTCGGACGACGAGGGCATCACGATGGAGGACATGATCTCCGAGTCCTCCGCGCAGAGCCCCGAGAACCTGATCTCGGTGCTCAAGCTCCACGACGAGCTCCAGCAGGCCCTGCAGGAGATCGGCGACCGCGAGCGCGTGATCCTCGAGCTCCGGCACGGCCTCACCGGCCAGTCGCCGATGACCTTGGAAGAGGTCGGCAAGCGGCTCAAGCTCTCGCGCGAGCGCATCCGGCAGATCGAGGAGCGGGCTCTTTTGCGCCTGCGCCGCGTCGCCAACCGGATGGGGCTCATCGAGCTCTCGGAGCCCCGCCCGATGACCACCCCGAACCTCCAGCCGGGCTGGAACGCCCCCAAGCCGCGCGTGGACATCCTCGGGAACATCATCCCGGAAGGCCGCCGCACGGCCGACTACGGCCTCTATAAGAAGGAGAACCGCCGCAAGAGCGGCCGCCGGCGATGAACGACGAGAACGCGCCCTACCTCAAGAAGTTCATCCGCGACGTCCCCGACTTCCCGAAGAAGGGGATCGTGTTCAAAGACATCACCCCGCTGCTCAAGGACCGCGGCGCGTTCAACATGATGGCGGAATCCATCGCGGTCAGCTACGAGGACGCCGGGATCACCCACGTCGCCGTCATCGAATCCCGCGGCTTCCTGCTCGGCTCGGCGATCGCCAGCCAGCTCGGGGTCGGGGTCATCCCCATCCGCAAGAAGGGGAAGCTCCCCTGGAAGGTCCACCAGGCCTCCTACGAGCTCGAGTACGGGACGGACGTCGTCGAGGTCCACCAGGACGCCGCCGGCCCGGGCGACCGGGTCCTCATCGTCGACGACGTCATCGCCACCGGCGGCACGGCCAAGGCGGCCTGCGAGCTCATCGAGAAGCTGGGGGCCAAGGTCGCCGGGGTCGCCCTGCTCATCGAGCTTTCCTTCCTCAAGGGGCGCGAGAAGCTGCCCGGCCGCGACGTCCAAGCCCTCATCAAATACTGACCTTGGCCACCTGGCTCATCAAGTCCGAGCCCGACGTCTTCTCCCTCGACGACCTGGCGGCCAAGCCCGGCCGCCGCTCGGGCTGGGACGGCGTGCGCAACTACCAGGCGCGCAACAACCTCAAGGCCATGAAGGTCGGCGACCTGGCGCTCTTCTACCACTCGAACGCCTCGCCCTCGGCCGTGGTCGGCGCCGCTAAGGTCACCCGCGAGGCGTACCCCGACGGCCCTGACCCCCGCTGGGTGCAGGTGGAGGTCGAGTATGCCGGGCGCCTCAAGAGGCCGGTGACGCTGGCCGAGGCCAAGGCCGCGCCCGGCCTCAAGGACATGGCCCTCGTCCGCTACGGGCGGCTCTCGGTCCAACCGGTCACCGCCCGCGAGTGGGCGGCCGTCCTCAAGATGGGGGGAGGCCTGACGTGAAGCACTTCACTTTGGCCGAGGCCGAGGCGCTCATCCCCGAGCTCGAGGCCGTGTTCGCCCGGGCCGTCCGCCTGCGCGACCAGGCCGAGGCGCGGGCCGCGAGCCTGCGGCGGTTAGACGAGGCCGGCGACGAGCCGGCCAAGGCCGCGCTCGAGCGCGGCCAGCTCGAGTTCCTCGTCAACGCGGTCAACGCCTGCCTCGCGGAAGTCGCCGCGCTCGGGGCGGTCGCCAAGGGGCTCGAGCCCGCGCTGGTGGACTTCCCGCACCGCCTCGGCGACGACGAGGTCTATCTGTGCTGGAAGGTCGGCGAGAAGGCCATCACGCACTATCATGGGACGGACGAGGGCTTCGCGGGACGGAAGTCCCTGCCCGGCCGGCGACACGCCTGACAAGCACCCCGTGAATCCGCTAGAATCCCCGAAGGGCCTCCGTAGCTCAATGGATAGAGCCATGCGTGAATATACGCTTGGCAGAAAAGCAATGAAAAACAGTGCTTTTCGAGGCTCTATCCATGACCCCCGCCACTAGACTACGCTTGGGGGGCGAAGAGCCCACCCGCTGGGACTGGTGGCCGCTGGCGCGGCTGTTGACGGTCGTATTCGTCATCGGAATCACAGGCTATCAATTCGGCTGGCGCATCGATCCTGGGGCCGTTCTGGCGCTTCCCAGGAGGGTGGGCGAGGTTCTGTCGTTCCTGACCCTCGTCTCGTTCGCCCTGGCGCACCTCTACGTGGTACTTCTGATGTTCCCGCTCTATGCGGCCGTAACGCTGAACGACACATACTACGACCTCACAACCTGGACCTTCCGAACCATCTTTCGGGTGCGTTCAGGCCGTGCCCTGGCCTTCATCGGCTTGGCTGGAGAGGTCGTCCTGTTCGGGGCGACCCTGAGCTTGCTCCACCGCCTGCTGTCTTGAGACCTGCCCCCAGGTCCGACCTCACCCGCCTCGCCCGATAACCCCGTAACATACGCCCCTTGACTCTATACTTAGGTATAGGGTCTATACTATGAGTGGTGGAGAAAGCAATGGCAGACTACCTGACAGCGGGCAAGGTGGCGAAAGAGGGCGGCGTGAACATCCAGACGGTGCGCTACTATGAGCGCCGCCGGCTGCTGGTTCCCGACCGGCGCACGGAGTCCGGCTATCGACTCTACCCGCCGGAAGCCGTTCGCATCATCCGCTTCATCAAGAACGCCCAGGACCTGGGCTTTACGCTGACGGAGATCGCGAAGCTCCTTCGGCTGCGAGTCGGCCAAAAGGCGCAATGCGGCACCGTGAGGCGCCAGGCCGAGGCGCGGCTCAAGATCGTGCACGAAAAGATCGCCGGCTTGCGGGCCATGGAGAGGGTCCTCAAACGTCTCGTCCGCACCTGCGCGGCGAAGGGAACGACGACTTCCTGCCCGATACTGGACAGTCTCGAAGCACGGGGTGACCTCAATGAACAATAAAGTCGTCGTTGGAATCGCCGCGCTCGCATCAGCGGGGCTGGCTTCGGTTTGCTGCATCGGACCGCTCGTGCTCACGGGCCTGGGACTCGGCGGCCTCGGGCTTGCCGCGGGCCTTACTCAGTATCGCTCGTTGTTTCTCGCCCTGACCGCGCTGGTCCTGGCCGTCGGGTTCTATCTCGCCTACCGGAAGCGCGAAGTACCCTGCGCTGACGGTAGTTGCGAACTCCGCTCCGGGAGCGGGACGATGAAGGCGACGCTGTGGACCGTGACGGCCTTGGCCCTGGCGATGGCTACCTTCCCGAGCTGGTCGGTCCTGCTTCTTGCCGGGGGGGGACCCGCCGCGATCCTAGCGGGCTCCGAAACCCTGACCCTCAAAGTCTCCGGGATGGACTGTGCGGCCTGCACGGTGTCAATCAAGCAGTCCCTGGAGAAGGTGCCTGGAGTCCGCTCGGCCAGCGTGGATTTCGATGCCGCGAAAGCCACGGTGGTTACGGACGCCAAGGTAGACGCCGCGGCGGTGGTAAAGGCGGTCGCGGCGGCCGGCTACAAGGCCGTTGTAATGGATGGAGGGCGCGATGGAAAACCAAAGTCCTGACCACGAGGCATGCTGCAGGATCGCCACCGCCTCCTGCCTTTGCCCGGTCTGCGGCAACGCGGGACGAAAGGTGGCGGCCGTAACCTTGGACCATCACGTCTCCGAGCAGTTTCGCGCGGCGATAGGGAACGATGCCACCTTCTGCTTGAACCCGGCCTGCGAGGTGGTCTACTGCAACCCCGGCGGCTTCGTGATCCGCAAGGGGCAGACGCTCCTTCCCGTGACCCAAAAGGACCCGGGGGACGAGGTCCTCGTCTGCTACTGCTTCGAGCACCGCCGCGGCGACCTCCGCAGGGACCTGCGGGAGAAGGGAAACACCGACATCCCGGACCAGATCAAGAAGGGCATTGCCGACGGCCGCTGCGATTGCGAGCGGAAGAACCCGCAGGGAGCCTGCTGCCTGGGCAACGTGGCCGCGGCGATCAAGACGATCAAGGAGAACGTGAAGATCGATGCCAAGGGTTCAGAGAAATCTAGCGCCCTTTGACAACCCGCCGTCAGTCTGTTACTCTTTCCTTTGTGAAGAATCGGCTCCTGCGATTTCTATGCGCGGTCGCTCTCGGGCTGATTCTATTCGATAACGTGGCGGATGCGATCGGCTGCCATGATTCGCCCGCCGCCAGCACCGCGGTCTGCCACGGCTGCTCCTGCGGCGCGCACATCGTCGTTCAGGACTTCTCCCCGATCGCCGTTGTCCTCAAGCCCACGGCGTTCGTGCCCCACGAAGCTGAAGTCTACGGCCTGCTCCTCCCTCAGTTGTTCTTCCGCCCGCCTCGTTCCGCCGCCTAACCTCCCTCAGTAACGGCCGCAGTTCATTTCGGGCCGTTCACCTATCATCCGAGTCGGTCTGCCTCGGATGACCGGATTCAACCCCGCAAGGGTTCTATGTCGTACAAGCGCGTCCGGTTGTTATGCGTCGGCAAGCGCGCTTCAGCAGGAGATTCCCATGTTTGCGTCACGACTTCGAACTATGAGTCGAGCTTTCGCCCTCATCGCCTTGCTGGCGGCGTTCGCTCCCAGGACTTTTGCCCAACAGCCCTCTCAACCCGCGGACGAGAGATTCACACTGCCCAAGCTCGTCGGCCTCGCCCTCCAGAACAACCAGCTCCTGAGCTCCCAGGATGCCCGAGCGGCAGGCGAGCGCCTCGCCGCGACGCAAGCCCGCGTCTGGCCCGGCCTTGGATTGGACTTCTCGGCTGGCCGCAGGCGCGTCGCCGACCTGAGCGGTTCTCGGTACGAACTCTCCTTGGCCCAGCCCCTGCCGCTGACCGGCAAACCCGGCTTGCGCGGGAAACTTCTCGACCTGGAGGCGGACTCATCGGCCGTCCGACGGGGCGCTTCCGAGGTCTTCGTGACGCTCGATGTCGTGCGCCTCGCCTACGAATACGCGGTCAACCGCCGCAAAGCCGCCTTCGTAGAGGCTCGCCAGAAGCGATTCGACCTGATTCGAGAGTACCTCTCGGGTCGGCCATTCGCCACTCCCCAGCGCAAGGCGGAGAGCCATATCGTCCAGAACAAGCTCAAAATCCTGGCCACGGACGCGATCCAAAGCCAAGCAGGCTTCAAAGCCTCCTTCGAGAAACTAAAGGTATACATCCCTCTGGCTCCGGCGGCCTATCCCGATATCGAGGTCCCCTGGCTCTCGGGCGCCAACAACCTTGAGGAGAAGGAGTGGCTGGCCAAGGCACTGGAGAAGGAGCCCAACCTCCGTATTCAAAGACTCGGCGTGGAGGGGGCCGAATTGGAACGGAGCTTGGCCGCGAAGGACGGCTTGCCGGACCCGTCCGTCACGGCGTCCTACGACCAGGCGACAGCCGGGGACACCGAGAAGAACTTCGGCCTAGGCTTAAGCCTGTCCCTCCCATCCTGGAACCGCAACCGCTCCGGCATCAAGAGCGCGGAGCAAAGGACCCTGGCCGCGAAGCGGCTATTGGAATTCGAGGAGCGCCGGCTCAAAGCCGAGTTTCCGCGTGCGTTGGTGGAGTACGACGCGGCCCGACAGTCGGCCGCGAAGTATCCGGAGGCCATGCTCCGCGAAGTGGAGCTGCAGCTAAAAGAAGCGGAGGAGGGGTTTCGAAAGGGTCAACTGGACTTGCTGACCTTCCTGGAACTGGACAACTCGGCTGCGGAAGCCTTCGGCCGGGTGCTGGACGCGCAGGCGGACCTCGCGTCGAAGCTCACCGAGATCTTCACCGCGACCCAAGAGCATGACGCCGTGACGCTGTTGGGCTCGTTCTAGGAGAGAGACATGATGACACGCATTTTGGAGTGGACGTTCAAGAATCGGCTCACCGTCATCCTCTTCTTCGCCGTGGGCTCGGCGCTCGGACTCTATGCCGTCTCCGTCACGCCGGTGGACGCGGTGCCGGACATCACTCCGGTGCAGGTCATGGTCAACACCAAGACCGGAGCCTTGGACCCCGAGCAGATAGAGAAGACCGTCTCCTTCCCGATCGAGACGGACATGAGCGGCATCGCTCATGTGCAGGACGTGCGGTCGCTCTCAAAGTACGGATTGTCCCAAGTCGTCGTCGTCTTCGAGGACGGGACCGACATCTATTGGGCCCGCCAACAGGTGGCCGAGAGGCTCCAGGGAGTCCGGGGCGAGTTGCCCGCGGGGCTCTCCCCGGAACTCGCGCCCATCAGCACAGGACTCGGCGAGGTCCTCATGTACGCGGTCCTGGCCAAGCCGGGAACGCCGCTCGCCGCCAAACCCGAGACCGAACGGCTGCTGTATCTGCGGACCATCCAAGACTTCATCATCGCACCCTACCTCAAGCGCTCCATCAAGAACGTCGCCGAGGTGGACTCCACCGGCGGCTTCCGGAAAGAGATCCACATCGAGCTGCACCCGGAAAGGCTGGAGCGGCAGGGCGTGACGATCGAACAGGTCGTCGAACGTCTGGAGGGCCTCGGGGAGAACTTCGGCGGCGGCTACATCCAGCCCAAGGGTAAGCAGGTCATCATACGCACGTCGGGACGCCTCCAAAGTCTGGAAGAGATACTCAGCATCTCGATCAAGGTCGACGTTCGCGGCAAGCCCGTCCCGCTGTCCGCGGTCGCCGATGTCCGCGAGGATTACGCCCAGAGAACGGGCGGCGCTACCTACGACGGCGAGGAGACCGTCCTGGGCACGGTGCTCATGCTCAGCGGCGCGAACTCCCGAAAGGTGGCACTGGATGCCGAGGAGGCGCTCAAAGTCGCCCCGCTGCCGCCGGACGTGCGGCTGGAACTCCTATACACCCGAAGCTACCTCGTCAACGCGACGCTCAAGACCGTGGCGAAGAATCTGGCGGAAGGCGCGGCGCTCGTGGTCGTGGTGCTGCTCTTGATCCTCGGCAACCTGAGAGCGGCTCTATTTGTGTCGCTCGCCATCCCGATCTCGATGCTTTTCGGCGCGATCGGCATGAAGTGGTTCGGAGTCCCGGCCAGCCTCATGAGCCTGGGAGCTATCGACTTCGGGCTGCTGGTCGACGGCGCGGTGGTGATGATCGAGAACGCCCTGCGCCGCCTTGAGGAGCATAAGGGGGAACTCGGACGAGAGGAGCGCCTGAGCCTCTTCCTCGACGCCGCGGTGGAAGTGGTCCAGCCCGTCTCGCTGGGACTCCTCATCATCATGCTCGTCTACGTGCCGATCCTCTCCCTTGAGGGTATCGAGGGCAAGCTCTACCATCCCATGGCCGTCACCGTCCTCATGGCTTTGGGAGCCTCTCTGCTCGTGGCGGTCCTCCTGATGCCCGTGCTGGCCTATCTCTTCCTTCGGGCGCCGGCCGGACACGGTGGAGGCAAGAGTGAAGGGCTGCTGTACGGCGGCCTTCTCCGACTCTACGAGCCCGTGCTGGGGGCTTGCCTCAAACGCCCCATCATGGCTACGGTCCCGGCCGTCTTGCTGTTTGTGGCTTCGATAGCCGTCTATCAGCGCATGGGGGCGGATTTCATGCCGCCTCTCGATGAAGGGGACTTGGTCGTCAACTTCACTCGTCCATCGGACATCGGCGTGGACGCCTCGTTGCAAATCCAAAGGAAAAGCGATCGTGTCATCGCAAAGTTTCCCGAAGTCGAGCGCGTGTTCTCCCGAATCGGCACGCCGGAGTCGGCGACCGACCCGATGGGAGTTCACCTCTCGGACACCTTCGTCATCCTCAACAAGGACCACTCTAAGTGGCCCCTGGCCGAGAACGGCCGCCGGCGAACCAAGGCCGAACTCTACGAGGCGCTCAAGGAGACTCTTGAGAAGGAAATCCCGGAGCAGGAGGTCAACGAGAACCAGCCCATCGAGATGCGCTTCATGGAGATCCTCGAAGGCAGCCGGGCGGACGTGAGCCTGCGCATCTACGGCCCGGAGCTGCCGGTCTTGATCGAACTGCTGGAGAAGTCCATCGCCGTGCTGGAGAAGGTTCCCGGCACCCAGGAAGCCGAGATGGACGCGTTGACGGCGCTGCGAAAGAGCCCGGTCCTGAGCGCTAGGCCGAACTACTCGGCTATCGCCAGATACGGTCTGGACCTCCACCGCGTCAACACCTTGCTCGAGGCCGCCATGGGCGGCAAGGAAGTGGGCAGCTACTACGAACAGCAGTGGCGCTTCCCCATCATCCTCCGGGTGGAGGAGGAGCATCGCGAAAACATCGACACCATCAAGTCCCTGCCGGTCGGGATGGACGGAGGGTCGATTCCCCTCAACAAAGTGGCGACCTTCGAGAGCAAGGATGAGGTCACCACCATCGCGCATCACTACAGCCAGCGCTACGCGGCGGTGGCCGTCTTCCTGGGCCAGCGCGATATCGCAAGCTACGTCGCGGAGGCTCGCGCTACCATCGAGCGGGAGGTCAAACTGCCCGAGGGCTATACCATGACCTGGGGAGGACAGTTCAAGAATCTGGAGCGAGCCAGGGCGCGCCTGGCCCTGATCGTCCCCACGGTGCTTCTGGCCATCCTCCTCATCCTGTGGAGGGCATTCGGCAACCTACGGGAGGCGGTCCTGGTCTACTCCTGCATCCCGCTGGCGCTGACGGGCGGAGTGTTCTCGCTGGCCCTACGGGGAATCCCGCTCAGCGTCTCGGCCTCGGTAGGGTTCATCGCGCTCATGGGCATAGCCATCCTCAACGGCATGGTGCTCGTGACCTTCTTCAACCAACTCCGGGAGAAGGGACGCACCCCCGCGCAGGCGGCGAAGGAGGGCGCGTTGACGCGTCTGCGGCCGGTGGCCATGACGGCGCTCGTGGCCAGCCTGGGCTTCGTGCCCATGGCCCTCAACACGGGGATCGGCGCCGAGGTCCAGAGGCCCCTGGCCACCGTCGTCATCGGCGGGCTCGTCACCGCGACCTTGCTGACCCTGATCGTCCTACCCGTCCTCTACAGTTGGCTCGGAGCCGGACACGAAAGGAAAGCCGTCGAAATATAGGAGAGAGCGCAATGAAAGAGATCAAAGCCATCATCCAGCCTTCCGCTCTGGAGAAGGTCCTGCGGGCCCTCCACGCGATGAAGGGCCTGCCGGGATGCACCGTGTCTCACGTCCACGGCTACCAGAGGTCCGGCGCGGGCTCGGAGGATTTTATCCTGGAGCGCGACGAGAGGATGAAGCTCGAACTCGTCGTCAAGGACTCCGACGCGAAGAAGACGGTGGAGACCATCATGACGCACGCGCGGACGGGAAGCCCCGGGGACGGCAAGATATTCGTCATGGAGTGCGTCGATATCGTCAGCATCCGGACCGGGGAGAGGGGGAACGCGGCCGTCTGAGCCTGGAGCTTGATTCGGCCTGGATATAGGATATGTGTTATACTCTGTTTCGTGCCTCCGCAAAGGAAAAGTGGACTCGACAGCTTCCTTTTCGAAGCGTTGAGGGAAGACGTCGAGTTCCGTAAGCTGTTCTGGAACGAGGTCGCCAAGACGCCTGAGCCCTCGCGGACCAGGATCGAAGCCGGCCTCCGCGACTTCCCAAGATAGCCCGCGGGGCATTTTCGCCTCGGTAGCTTAATGGATAAAGCTACGCCGTCCTAAGGCGCAGATGGGGGTTCGATTCCCTCCCGGGGCACGGTTTCAATTAGGAGATCGGAAGAGC
>SCTT01000311.1 GCA_004322435.1 bacterium | reverse complement strand
CCCGCCTGGTGAGGAAGAAGACCTTGGCCTCGACCCAGACCCTCGCCCGCCAGCTGGCCGACAAGGGGGCTCCCGCCTGGACCTTGGTCTGGGCCGACCACCAGAGCCGCGGGCGCGGCCGCATGGACCGGCGCTGGGCCTCGGCCAAGGGAGGCCTCTACGCCTCCCTGATCCTCCGCCCGCGCCTGCGGCCCACCCGCCTGGCCCGGCTGAGCCTCGAGGCCGGCAAAGCGGCCGCCGAGGCCGTGGCCGAGGCCTCCGGCCTGCAGACCCGCGTCGAGATGCCCAACGACGTCCTGGCCAAGGCCCCGAACGGGGACTACAAGAAGGTCTGCGGCATCCTCATCGAGGCGGCGGGCGACTCCAAGCACGTGGAATGGGTCGTCATCGGGGTGGGCGTCAACGTCAACAACAAGGTGCCGAACACCCTCCCCCAAGCCGCCTCCCTGGCCAAGCTCGCCGGCAAGGACCTGGACGTGGAGAAGGTCCTGGCCTGCCTCCTGGACCGGTTCCACGCCGCCTGGGAAGGCGTCAAAGCGCCGGATTAGGCGCGAGAACCAGGGTCATTTTCCGACGTGACCAACGTCGGCCGGCCTAGGTCTTGACGACGAGAGAAGCCGTGTTATAATACCGAAGCACCCCTAAAGGGGCATTTTTTTTGCCGTACGCCGTTGAACGTTGCCTTAACGCCGAGGTGGCCGACATGGCCGAGACTTACATCACCCGCGCCGGATATCAGAAGCTCCAGGAGGACCTCAAGGAGCTCAAGAGCCAGAAGAAGGGGCTCTCCCACGACATCGACGAAGCCCGCCAGAAGGGCGACCTCAAGGAGAACGCCGAGTACCACTCCGCCAAGGAGAAGCTCGGCGAGATCATGGGCCGCATCGCCAAGATCGAGGACCAGCTCTCGAACGCGCGCATGATCGATGACCTCAAGTTCAAGACGGGCGAGGTCCAGATCGGCGCCCGGGTGAAGCTCCAGGAAAAGGCTTCGAAGGAGGAATTCGAGTGGACCCTCGTCGGGCCCGCCGAATCCGACCCCCTGTCGGGCCGCATCTCGGTCAACGCCCCGCTGGCCCAGGGCCTCTTGGGCCACAAGGTCGGCGAGGAGGTCTCCGTGGACCTTCCGGCCGGCAAGAAGCTCTTCAAGATCCTCGAGACGGCCCCCGGGGTCTGAGCACCTTCCCGGGACGCGCCGAGCTGACGCAGGGCCTCCGCGAGGAGGCCCTGCGTCTTGGCGCCGACGCGGTCGGCTTCGCCCCGGCCGAGCCCCCCGACCCGGCCCAAGAGCCCGCCGCCTACCAGAGGTGGGTCGAGAAGGGCATGCACGGGGTGATGGGGTATATGGCCCGCGCCCCCCAGGACCGCCCCTTCATCACCCGCTGGTTCCCCGCCGCGCGCTCGGTGGTCGTCTGCGCGTTCAGCTACCACGACGGCTCGTCGGCGCCGGCCCCGGACCCCGCGCGCGGCCGCCTGGCCCGCTACGCCCTCCCCCCTGACTACCATCCCGAGCTCAAGGCCCGGATGAAGGGCCTGCTGGCCTGGTACAAGGAAAGGGTGCCCGGCGGCCGAGGCAAGGTCTTCGTGGACACGAGCCCGGTCCTCGAGCGCCTCTACGCGCGCTATGCGGGGGTCGGCTGGGTGGGAAAGAACACGATGCTCCTGTCGCGGGACATCGGCTCCTTCTTCCTCATCGCCGGGATGGCGGTGGACGCGGAGCTGGACCTCGGCGAGCCCGTCCCGGAGCACTGCGGGACCTGCACCCGCTGCCTCGACGCCTGCCCCACCGACGCCTTCCCCTCGCCGCGGGTCCTCGACGCCTCGAAGTGCATCGCCTACTTCACGGTCGAGCAGAGCCAGGGCCCCGTTCCCCAGGCGTTCCGCGCCGGCCACGGGCCCTGGCTCTTCGGCTGCGACGTCTGCCAGGACGTCTGCCCTTGGAACAAGTTCTCCGTGCGCGGACGCGTCTTCGAACCCCGCCTGCCAGACTCCTTAGACCTCGGCGAGCTCGCCGCGCTGACCCCGGAGTCCTTCGAGGAAAGGTACCGCGGCACCCCCCTCCACCGCACCGGCTGGGCGGCCTTGGTCCGCAACGCCCTGCTGGCCATGGGCAACTCCAAGGACCCCCGCCACCGGCCGACCCTCGAGCGCTACGCGGCCCATCCGGACCCCGTGCTGGCCGAACAGGCGGCGTGGAGCCTCCGTTTGATAGACTGACGTTCGTGAGCCGGTTGTCCCTCGCCCTCCTGTCCTGCCTGCTCGCGCTCCCCGCCCGGGGGGAGATCGTCCCCCGCGACGACGACACCTTCCACCCGACCCGGGACCTGCCCCCCATCGACGTCAAGGGCGAGGAACGCCAGCCCTGGCCGCTCCGGCTCATCATGCAGGAGCTCAAGAACGGGATGCTCGTTCGCCTGCCCGTGGTCGACACCGACCCCAACCGCGGGGTGACGGTGGGCGTGATGCCCATCGTGGTCCTCAAGGAACCGGGCGGCAAGGACCGCATCCGCTCCATCCACGCGCCCTCCTTGACCTACAACGGCATCGTGGGCGTGACCCCCACCTACCGCTACTACCTCTATCCCACCGACAAGTCGGACTACGAGTTCCGGACCTCCTGGTCTTCGGTGGAGGAGAAGGAGCTCGTCGGCGAGCTGCAGGACGACGACTTCCTCCACAAGGACATCGTGGTCCACGGGAAGCTCCAGTACAACGTGGACGCCTCGGGCCGCTTCTTCGGCACCGGCCCCGACGCCCCGAAGGCCGCCGAGGCCAACTTCACCCGCAAGACCTTCCAGTACGACTGGCGCCTGGGGCTGCCCCTCTTCAAGGACTCGGGCTTCAAGTTCAACTTCGGCCACCACCTGGCCGGCGAGCGCATCGCCGACGGCCCCATCGACTCTTTGCCCGACGTCAACGCCCGCTTCCCCGGCATCGTCGGCTCCCGGTTCCACCAGGACGGCGAGCTGCAGCTGTTCGTGGACTACGACAGCCGCGACAACGCGGTGACGACGACGCAGGGCAGCTATGCGAAAGTCCTCATCGACAACTCGCAGGACGCCTGGGGCTCCGAATACGCGTTCCAGCGCTACCAGCTGGACCTGCGCCACTTCGACAAGCGCGGCGAGGGCGGCCGCTACGTGACCGCCGGGCGCGTCCTCTTCGAGCATCTCGTCGGCGACGTCCCCTTCTACCTGAAGCCCTCGCTCGGCGGCAAGGAGCGCCACCGCGCCTACGGGGACGGCCGCTACATCGACCACGCGCTGCTGACCGCCTCCCTCGAGGAACGCGTCACCGTCCATAAGATTCCTCTGGCCGGCGTCACCACCGAATTCGAGGTCGCCCCTTACTTCGAGCTGGGAACCGTCGCGAGCTCGCCCCACCGCTACGCCGCGCGCTACGCGCGGCCCGTCCTCGGCACCGCCTTCCGCGCCATCGCGCGGCCCCAGGTCGTCGGCTCCATCGACGTCGGGGTCGGCCGCGAGGGTCCGAGCGTCTTCATGGACATCAACTACTCGTTCTGATGGAAGAGGTCGACGGCGTCGTCGTCGGCGCGGGCGTCGTGGGGCTGGCGTGCGCGG
>SCTT01000310.1 GCA_004322435.1 bacterium | reverse complement strand
CATCAAGGTCGAGGTCGACAAGAAGCAAACCAAGGTCAGCGTCTTGGGCTCCGACAAGGACCTCGTCGGCCAGACGGCCGCGCAGATCCGCCAGCTCAAGAAGCCCGAGCCCTATAAGGGATTCGGCATCCGCTACGAGGGCGAGCGCATCCACCGCAAGGCGGGCAAGACGGCCGCGGGAGCCGGCGCCGGCGGCGCCGCGAAGAAGTAAGGCCCTTTAAGGGACCAGGAACTACGATGAAAGACAAGTGGACCCGTTACGAATACCGCACGGCGCGCACCCGCGCCCACATCAAGGAGGCCGCGCACGGCCTGCCGCGGCTGTCGGTGCGCCGCTCGCTGCGCTACTACTACGCGCAGGTCATCGACGACGTGAAGGGCACGACGCTGGCCGTGGCCTCCTCCCAGGAAGAGGCCATCAAGGGCAAGCGCGTGACCTGCAAGAGCGTCAAGGACGCCCAGGCCGTCGGCAAGCTCATCGCCGAGAAGGCCATCAAGGCCGGCGTCAAGCAGGTCGTCTTCGACCGCGGCGGCCGGGTGTACCACGGCAGCGTCAAGGCGCTCGCCGACGCGGCCCGCGAAGCCGGGCTCAAGTTCTAGGACAGAGGAAACCATGACCCAACCCACCACTCCTTCGGCCCCCCAGGCCCCCGGCGGATACGGCCGCGGCGACGGACGCCGCCCCGGCGGCGGCGGCCGCGGACGCGGACCCCGCAAGCAGACCGAGTCCGAGGCCCTGGGCCTGACGGAGACCGTCGTCTCCATCAACCGCGTCTCGAAGACGGTCAAGGGCGGCAAGCGCTTCTCGTTCGGCGCGCTCGTCGTCGTCGGCGACAAGAAGGGCTCCGTGGGCTCCGGCCTCGGCAAGTCCAAGGACATCCAGTTCGCCATCCAGAAGGGCGCCGCGGCGGCCCGCCGCAGCATGATCAAGTTCCCCATCGTCAACGACACCATCCCGCACGAGACCATCGGCACCTACGGCGCCGGCGAGGTCTGGATGAAGCCGGCGGCGCCGGGTACCGGCGTCATCGCGGGCTCGGGCATCCGCGCGGTCCTCGAGGCCGCGGGCATCAAGAACATCCTCACCAAAAGCCTGGGCTCGAACAACCACTTCTCGATGGTCTACGCGGCCCTGGTCGCGCTCGAGAGCCTGCGCTCGAAGGACGCCATCATGAAGCTCCGGGGGAAGGCATGAGCCAGTCGATCACGCTGTCGAACATCGCGCCCAAGCACGGCTCGCGCAAGCGCGGCATCCGCCGCGGCTTGGGCGACGGCTCCGGCCTCGGCAAGACCGCCGGCCGCGGCCAGAAGGGCCAGACGTCGCGCTCCGGCGACGGCAAGATGGTGGGCTTCGAAGGCGGCCAGAACCCGCTGTTGCGCCGTATCCCGAAGCGCGGCTTCCGCAACACCGCCTACCGGACCGAGTTCCAGGTCGTGAGCCTGGACTCGATCGCCCGGGTCTTCAAGAACCAGGCCGAGGTCTCCCTCGAGGCCCTGCGCGTGCACGGCCTCGTGAAGGGCCGCGCGCCGGTCAAGGTCCTGGGCGACGGCACGCTCGACAAGGCCCTCAAGGTCCAGGCCCACGCGTTCTCGAAGAGCGCGGCCGAGAAGATCCAGAAGGCCGGCGGATCGGCCGAGGTCGTGGCCAAGGCCGCCTAACAGAGGAAGGATGCTCAAGCAGCTCAGCGACATCGCCGAACTCCCGGAACTGCGCAAGCGGGTCCTGTTCACGCTGGCGTGCCTGGCGGTCTACCGCGTCGGCGCCGCGGTCCCCATCCCGGGGATCAACGGCGAGGCGCTGCGGTCGATCTTCCAGGCGCAGTCGTCGACCTTGCTCGGCATCCTGAACATCTTCTCCGGCGGCGCGCTGGGGCAGTTCTCCATCTTCTCGATGGGCGTCATGCCCTACATCAACGCGTCGATCATCGTGAGCCTGCTGCAGGGCGCGCACGTGATCCCCTATCTGGACCGCCTCCATAAGGAAGGCGAGCTCGGCCGGCGCAAGCTCAACCAGCTGACCCGCTACCTGACCCTGTTCTTGGCCTCGTTCCAGTCCTTCGGCCTGACCATCATGATCACCAAGATGCCCACCCCCGGCGGCGTGCCGGTGGTCAACGACCCGAACTGGTTCTTCTACCTGGTGACGGTGCTGACCCTGACGACGGGCACGGTGTTCATCATGTGGCTCGGCGAGCAGATGACCGAGTCCGGCATCGGCAACGGGACCTCGCTGATCATCTTCGCCGGCATCGTCAACGCCCTGCCGCACGGGGTGGTCGCCGTCATCGAGCTGATCAAGGCCGACGAGATCGGGCCCATCCAGGCGCTCTTCGTCGCCGCCTTCATGGTGGCGGTCATCATGGCCGTCATCTGGGTCGAGACCGCCCAGCGGAAGATCCCCGTCCAATACGCGCGCCGTATGGTCGGCCGCAAGATGGCGGGGGGCTCGCAGAGCTTTTTGCCGCTCAAGGTCGACCAGTCGGGCGTCATCGCCGTCATCTTCGCGGTGTCCCTCTTGGCCGTCCCGGTCACCATCGCCCAGTTCATGCCGGAGAGCCCCGCCGCCCAGCAGATCCTGGGCTTCATGAACCGCGGCACCTGGCACTACCAGGTGGCCTACGCGCTCCTGATCGTCTTCTTCTGCTACTTCTACAACTCGGTGTCGATCAACCCCGTGGACCTCGCCGAGAACATGAAGAAGTCCGGCGGCTTCGTCCCGGGCATCCGCCCCGGCGAGCCGACGGCCAAGTACATCGAGTGGGTCCTCGAGCGCGTGACGCTGGGCGGAGCGGCCTTCGTCGTGGCCATCGCCATCCTGCCCGACATCCTGCGCCGGCAGTACAACATGCCCTTCTACTTCGGCGGCACGGCGCTCCTCATCGTCGTGGGCGTGGCATTGGACACCATGGGTCAGCTCGAGGCGCACCTCATCATGCGCCACTACGAGGGATTTTTGAAGAAGGGGCGCATCAAGCAGCGCTGGTTCAACGTGGGGGCCCAGTCGTGAGGGCGGTCCTCCTGGGCTGCCCCGGCGCCGGCAAGGGGACGCAGTCGAAGATCCTGAGCGCCCGCCTGGGCGTGACCCACATCGCCTCGGGCGATCTGTTCCGCTCCGAGATCGACAAGAAGTCCCCGCTGGGCCTCAAGGTCCAGGACTACGTGAAGAAGGGGATGCTGGTGCCCGACTCGGTCGTCATCGAGCTGATCTCCTCGAAGCTCGACGCCTGCAAGGAAGGCTGGATCCTCGACGGCTTCCCGCGCACGCACGACCAGGCCGAGGCGCTCGACAAGTGGCTCGAGCAGAACGGCCAGAAGATCGACGCGGTCGTCTTCATCAAGATGGGCGAAGACGAGGTGGTCAAGCGCCTGACCTCCCGCTGGACCTGCGGCGGCTGCGGCGCGGTCTACAACCTGCTCACCAAGCCCCCGCAGGCCGAGGGCAAGTGCGACGCCTGCGCGGCCGCCCTCATCCAGCGCTCCGACGACTCCGAGGCGACGGTCCGCCGGCGCCTGATGGTCTTCAACGACCTCACCGCCCCGCTGATCTCGTATTACAAGCACGCCCACGACTACTTCGAGGTGGAGGGCTCCCAGCCGATGGACGCCGTCACCGCGACCCTCGAGGGCATCCTGGCGGCGAAGAAAGCATGATGCTCAAGTCCGTGTCCGTCGAGACCAAGTCCAAGGCCGAGCTCGAGGTGATGGCCGAGGCCGGGCGCTTCCTGGCCGAGGTCCACGCCGCGATGGCCAAGGCCGTCGCTCCGGGCGTCACCACCGCCGAGCTCGACGCCGTCGCCGCCCGCGAGATCAAGGCCCGCAAGTGCAAGGCCGCCTTCCCGGGCTACCGCGGCTACCCGGCCACCCTCTGCGTGTCGGTCAACGAGGAGGTCGTGCACGGCATCCCGTCGAAGGCCAAGGTGCTCGCCGAGGGCGACATCGTGGGACTCGACCTCGGGCTCGTCTGGAAGGGCTTCTACGCCGACAGCGCCGTCACGCACCCGGTCGGCAAGGTTTCGGCCGCGACGGCGAAGCTCGTCGAGACGACCCGCCTGTCGCTTCAGGCCGGCCTGGCCCAGGCCCGCCCCGGCAACCGCGTCGGCGACATCGGCGCGGCGGTTCAGGCCGTCGCCGAGGGCGCCGGCTACTCCGTCGTGCGCGAGTTCGTCGGCCACGGCATCGGCCGGGCGCTGCACGAGGACCCGGCCATCCCCAACTACGGCAAGCCGGGCACGGGCCTGCGCCTGAGCGCCGGCATGACGCTCGCCATCGAGCCGATGGTCAACCTCGGGACCGCCGACGTCAAGGTCCTCGCCGACGGCTGGACCGCGGTGACGGCCGACGGGAAGTACTCCGCCCATTTCGAGCATACCGTGGCCGTCACCGAGGACGGCCCTCGGGTGCTGACGGCGCTTTAAGGAGACGAATGTCGAAGGAAGACAAGATCGAAGTCGAAGGAAAGATCGTCGAGTCGCTGCCGAACGCGATGTTCCGCGTGCAGATCCCCGGTGAAAAGGTGATCCTCGCGCACATCT
The DNA here is from genome assembly GCA_004322435.1 of bacterium. Lineage (GTDB taxonomy): Bacteria > Elusimicrobiota > Elusimicrobia > UBA1565 > UBA1565 > SCTT01. The sequence continues at coordinate 4,246 of SCTT01000310.1, read as the reverse complement.
CGGGAAAGATGCGGGTGCACTACATCAAGATCCTGCCGGGAGACGTCGTCAAGGTCGAGCTCTCGCCTTACGACCTGACCCGCGGGCGCATCGTGTACCGCGAGCGATAGACCTAAGGGGAAACATGAAAGTCAGAACCAGCGTGAAACCGATCTGCCAGAAGTGCAAGATCATCCGCCGCGGCCGCCAGGTCCGCGTCGTCTGCACCAACCCCCGCCACAAGCAGCGGCAGGGATAAGGGATAAGGAGATATAATATGGCACGCGTCTCGGGAGTCGACCTCCCCAACAACAAGCGCATCGACATCGCGCTGACGTACGTCTTCGGCATCGGCACCGCCACGGCGAAGGACATCCTCGCCAAGCTGGGCGGCGCGATCAAGCCGGATCTGAGGGTCAAGGAGTTGACCGAGCACCAGGTGGGCCTCATCAACTCCCTCTTGGCCAAGGAGTACAAGGTGGAGGGCGAGCTGCGCCGCGAGGTGCAGCAGAACATCCACCGCTACGTGGAGATCGGCTGCTACAAGGGCGTGCGGCACCGCCGCAACCTGCCCGTCCGCGGCCAGCGCACGCGCACGAACGCGCGCATCCGGCGCGGCCGCCGCAAGACGGTCGGCTCCGGCAAGATGACGGCCGCCGCCGCGGCCGCGAAGTAAGGATTTCGGAGGAAGAATGGAAGAAGAGAAGAAGGACCTGCCGCCCGCGGCCGAACCCGCGCCGGCCGACGCGGGCGCTCCCGCGAAGGGGCCCGTCGTCCGCGGACCCAAGAAGGGCTGGCGCTCGGTGACCTTTGCGAAGGTCTTCATCCAGTCTTCGTTCAACAACACGATCGTCACGATCACCGACGACCGCGGCAACACGCTCGCGTGGGCGTCCGCCGGCAACTCGGGCTTCAAGGGCACCAAGAAGGGCACCCCCTTCGCCGCCCAGATGACGGCCCAGAAGGTCGGCCGCCGGGCCGTCGAGCTCGGCGTCAAGCAGGTCGCCGTCTTCGTGACGGGCCCCGGGCCCGGCCGCGAGACCGCGATCCGCGCCCTCCAGGCCGCCGGCCTGCAGGTCATCAGCCTCAAGGACGTGTCGCCGATCCCGCACAACGGCTGCCGTCCCCCGAAGGCGAGGAGAGTCTAAGCCATGGCGCGTTACACCGGAGCCGTCTGCCGCCTCTGCCGCCGCGAGCAGACCAAGCTGTTCCTCAAGGGCGAGAAGTGCTACACGAAGTGCATCCTCGACAGCCGCCCGACCCCTCCCGGCATGGCCAAGCCCCAGCGGGGCAAGCCGTCGGAATACCAGATCCGCCTGCGCGAGAAGCAGAAGCTCAAGCGGATGATGATGATGACCGAGACGCCGCTTAAGAAGGCGATGGCCGACGCCTCGCGCTCGCCGGGCAACTCGGCGGCCGTGCTGCTCGGGACGCTCGAGACGCGCCTCGACAACGTCGTCCGGCGTCTGGGGTTCGCGACCAGCGTCAACACCGCCCGCCAGCTCGTGCGCCACGGCCACGTGCGGGTGGACGGCAAGCACGTCAACATCCCCTCCTACGGCGTGTCCGTGGGCGAGGAGATCACGCTGGCCCCCGGCATCAAGGACAACGTGGGCGTGAAGCTGGCGCTGGAGTTCGCCGAGAAGAAGACCAACCGTCCGGCGTACCTGGCCTTCGACGCGGAGAAGCTCTCCGGCAAGCTGCTGCGGCAGCCCGGCCGCGAGGAGTCGTCCTTCCCCGTCAACGACCGCCTGATCGTCGAGTACTACTCGAGGTAACATGATCTACAAAGAACTCATCCTCCCCCAGAAGCTGTCCGTCGACGAGAAGACGGCCACCGAGCGCTACGCGAAGTTCGTCGCGGAGCCCTACGAGCGCGGCTACGGCCACACCGTGGGCAACTCGCTGCGCCGCGTGCTGCTGTCGAGCCTCGAAGGCGCCGCTGTCAGCGGCGTGCGCATCGAAGGCGCCCGCCACGAGTACCAGGCGCTGACCGGGGTGAAGGAGGATGTGATGAACATCCTGCTCAACCTCAAGAAGCTCCGGGTCAAGCTCTTCTCGAACGGCCCCGAGACGCTGTATCTCACGGCCAAGAAGGAAGGGCACGTCACGGCCTCGCTCATCCAGGAGAACTCGAACGTCGAGATCGTCAACGGGGACCTCGTCCTCGCGACGCTCGAGCCGGGCGGGAAGCTCGACATGGAGATCGAGATCTCGCGCGGCCGCGGCTACGTGCCGGCCGACGAGATCCAGGCCCAGGCCTCTTGGCCCGCGGGCTGGCTGCCGGTCGACGCCTTGTTCTCCCCGGTCACCAAGGTACACTACGACGTGGAGAACGCCCGCGTCGGCCAGGTCACCGACTACGACCGCCTCATCCTCGAGGTGTGGACGGACGGCTCGCTGACGCCGGCCGACGCCTTGATCCGCTCGGCCAAGCTGCTGCGCGAGTCCCTCAACATCTTCATCCCCGAGGAAGAGGGCGACGGCGGAGCGCCGGCCGAAGGGGCCGGCGACGGCGCCGAGGCCTCCTTCGAGGGCGGCGAGGGCCCGGCCATCGACCAGCGGCTCAAGGACATCCTGAGCCAGCCGGTCGAGATGATCGAGCTCTCGAGCCGCGCGTCGAACTGCCTCAAGGTCGCGCGCATCAAGACCATCCGGGAGCTGGTGGCCCGGCGCGAGGAGGAGCTGTTGGCCGTGAAGAACTTCGGCCAGAAGTCCCTCGACGAGATCAAGGAGCGGCTCAAGGACATGGGGCTGGCTCTGGGCATGCAGGTCTAAGGTAAAACTATGATCAAGACCCTCGGAGGGCGGCGCCTCGGCGTCACGTCCTCGCACAAACGGGCGCTGATGCGGAACATGGCGACGAGCCTGTTCCTCCACGAGCGCATCGAGACGACCATCATGAAGGCCAAGGAGCTCCGGCCCTACGCCGAGAAGCTCATCACGTGCGCCAAGAACGGGAAGCATTTCATGGTGCGCAAGGAGATCCAGGACAAGAAGGCTTACACGAAGCTCTTCGACGTCCTGGCGGCGCGCTACGAGAAGCGGCCCGGCGGCTACACCCGCATCCACCGCCTGGGCACCCGCATCGGCGACAACGCCGAGACGGGGCTCATCCAGCTCGTTCAGTAGTCCGAACGGACAGCGCTTGGAGCCGGCGGTCCCTTGCGGGACTGCCGGCTTCGCTTTTAGCTCAGGATTTCTTCAACGAGGAACCGCGTCTTCGCGGGGACTTCGCGGCGCGGATAGTATTTCTCGATGAGCCGGAAGACCTCTTCGGGCCTGCTCAGCCCCAGGTGCCGGATGAGGAAGACGGCGTCGTCTTTATCGTGCGTGTCGAACCGGGCCGCCATGCACTTCATGGCCAACAGATAGTCGGCCTTCGGCGCGTAGACCCGCAGGTGGGGGAAGTCCAGGACCGCGTCGGCGGGCGGGTCCATGCCGAAGAACCCCTTGGCGGCGTCGTTGAGCCAATCGGGACTTTCGCCGAGACGTTCGGCCACGGCCCTCACCGCCCGACGGACCTCCCTCGTGGGGGAGAAGGCGGCATCGACGTCCTTCGTCGCCGTCCGGGCTTGGAAGACGAGGCACATGACGGCGCCGCCGCAGAGGAGGACCTCTCCGACGACGCCTTCCTTCGCGAGTTCCCGGTCGAGCTCCTTGAAGAGGCGGAGGATGCGCTTGCGCTCGAGCATCAGGCCCGGTCCAGGAAGCCCTTCATGACGAAGACGCCGCGTCGGCGGAACGCCGCGGGAGATTCGACGAGGGCCGAGACGACCAGGTTCTCGACGCCGGCGACGAACCAGGGCTCCGGGAGGGGCCGCGCGCCGGCGCACCACAGCGGGGCCTCGACGCCGTGCTCGGCGGCGAGCGTCTCGGCCGTCGCCGCGAAGAGCCCCAGCAGGCGCGGATCGAGGCTCGTCGAAGGCGCCTGTTCGAGGAGCGAAAGCCTTGGCGCGCGGCGGAACGCGTCGACGAAGTCGAAGAGATGGGTCTTCCAGGAGTCGAAGCCGTCGCGGAGCACCGCGTCGGCGGCGGAGGACAGGGCGTCGTCCGGAGCGGGGAAGGCGGGGCTCGGCTGCGGGACGGCGAGGGCGGCGGTGAGCTTCGCGAGGGTGGATTGGCGGGCGTCGTGGCGGCCGGACTCGAGGAGCTGGACGGTGCGGAAGGCCACCCGGGCGCGCGCCGCTAGGGCGCGCTGGGAGAGCCCCGCTCGTTCGCGCGCCGCCTTGAGGCCGTTCATGGAGTTAGGATAGCTGACATACTA
>SCTT01000309.1 GCA_004322435.1 bacterium | reverse complement strand
GGCCGAAGCGGGCGCGGTTTTCGGGGCTTAAGACCGGGACGCCCGCGGCGCGGGTCGAGAAGGTCGCGAGGAAGTGGAAATCGGGCCGCCCCTGACGCAGGTGCTGGAAGGTGCGCTCCAAGGTCTCGGCGGTCTCTCCCGGGAAGCCCACCACCAAGGTCGTCACCGTCGTCACGCCGTGCTTGCGGCAGTTCTCGAGCGCGGCGAGGTTGGCCTCGGGCGTCACGCGCTTGTTCATGTTGGCGAGGACGCCGGGGTCGCCCGACTCGAGCCCGATCTGCACCTGCACGCAGCCGGCGGCCTTCATCGCGGCGACGGTCTCCTCGTCGGCCAGGTCGTCGGCTCGCGCGTAGCAGAGCCACTGGACCGGGTTGCCCCGCGCCACGAGCAAAGAGCACAGTTCGCGCAGGCGCTTGGGCGGCACGGTGAACAGCGAGTCCAGGCAGCTGACGACCTGCGTGCCGCAGTCCTGGGCGTAGCGCGACCAGTCGTCGGCGATGCGGGCCGCCGACTTGTAGCGGAAGCGGGTGTCGTCGAACAAGAACGGGTAGTTGCAGAAGGAGCACCGGTAGGGGCAGCCGCGCACGCTCTCGTACTGCACGACCTTCCAGCCGGCCCGGCCGCGGCGCCGGGCCGCGGCGGCCCAGTCCGGGGTGTCGAGGCCGTCGAGGGAGGTCCCGGCCGGCAGCCCCGAGCGCAGCACCCAGGCTCCTCCGCGGCGGGCGAGGCTCCCGCCTTCGGGAGGAGTGAGGGTCTCGTAACCCGAGCGCGCCCAGGCGGCCAGCGCCGGGACGAGGAGCTCGCCGTAGCCGACGGCGACGACGTCCACGCCCGGGGGCGGCGCCTCCGCGAGGACCCCGGCCAAAGCTCCGCCGGCGACGACGCGCAGGCCGGGGCGGAGCAGGGGAGCGAGGACGGTCTCGAGCTCACCCAGGTCCCTCAGCAGAGTGGTCGAGAGATAGACGACCTCGGCCCGAGCGGCTAGGGCCGCGCCGCGCGCCGTGAAGAGCTCGGCGACCGTGGCGGACTCGTAGGCGACGCCCTCCTTGTCGAGCGCGGTGGCGAGAGCCACCTCGGCGAGCTCCGGCAGGTCCAGCGTGTCGCGCCCTCCCATCAGGGCCTTCGCCTCGGGCGGGGCGCCGCCCAAGAGGCGCTCGAGCGCCGCCTCGGCGATGGGCTCCGCCATCACGACCTTGACCTTGAGGTCCAGCCAGGCGGCCTCGGAGGCGCGCCACTGGAGCAGGGTCTTGCGCGCCGCCGCGAAGAGCGACGTCTCGGCCGGGCTGACCAGCCCGCCGGTGACGATGAGGACGCTCACCAGGAGGCCCCCACGCCCGCCAGCTCCGGCCAACGGTCGAAGCCCGAGAACGCGGCCGGGGCCACCGAGCGCGAGTAGAGCGACGCCATGAACTCCGGGGAGGACTCGAGCTCGCGCAGCGTCTTGAGCCAGAACGGCAGGCGCGCCTTCTCGTCCGGGAACTCGGCGGCCCAGGCCTCGACGACCCGCAGGCCGGCGCGCTTGGGCGCGGCGAAATATTCGCCGAGCACCCAGCGCAGCAGGCGCGCGTTCGTCCGGCGCCAGAAGGCGGGCGCGGGAGCCCAGAACCTCGCGAGCAGCTCCTCGTCGGAGCGCACGTGCCCCGCCTCGTCGGCCATGTGCACCCGGTGGGCGAAGACGAAGCGCGGCTCGAGCGCGTCCTTCTCGGCGAGGACGTGGCGCGAGTAGTAGAGGGAGCGGTCCTCCTGGAGCAGCATCAGCCAGAAGAAGAACGGGAACAGGCGCGGCCGCCGCGCCGCGGCGTCGAGCAGGCGCCGGGCCGCCGCGGGGACGCGGATGAAGCGGAAGTCGCCGCCGGAGTAGAGCTCGGGAGCCGCCGCGCGGTTCAAGGCATGGAACATCTCGGTGTGGCGGCGCTCCTCCCAGCGGAAGCCGGCCAGGCGGTCCGCGAGGTCCTTCGGGAGCGGCCCCGCGAGCAGGGCGCCCAGCACGGTCTCGGCGAGGACGTCCTCGAAGAAGACGAACATCTCGTTCAAGTAGAGGGCCGCGTACTGGTTGTAGCGGCGGCGCTTCTCCTCGGAGAGCCCGGCGTAGGCCGGCGCATAGTAGAGGGCGGTCATGTGCTCGGGGATGAAGAACCGCGTGCGGTCGGCCGGGCCCGGCGGCAGGGCGTAGCGGGAGGCGTCGCCGTTCACAGCGCTCCGGCCTCCAGGTAGGGGATGCGGCCGGCCAAGGCGTCGGCCTCGGCCCGGCCGTCGGAGAAATGCACCGCGAAGAGGCGGCCCGCGAAGGGGACCTGAGGCACGCCCGAGAGCGCCGACGCGAGCGGGTCCCGCTCCGAGAGGCCCAGCACCGCGTAAAGGTGCGGCCCCCCCGCGGCGTCGGCGCGCAGGGCGTCGATGAGGAGGCGCAGCACCGCGGGGGCCTCCGCCGACGGGAACGCGGCGTAGAGGTGGGGCACCAAGGCGCCGGGCACCGGCAGGCGCGCCGCCAGGCGCAGGCGGGCGGGCGCCGGCAGGCGGGCAAAAGGCCGGGCGAGCCGCCGCGCGGCCTCGAGGGCGGGGGAATAGCCGTGGACGCGGGTCTGGCGGAAGGAGCCTTGGTCCCAGCGGGCCAAGGTCCCGACGACGCGTCCTCCCCTCACGGCGAGGAAGAAATCCTCGGGCCGCAGGCCCGGCCAGCGGCCGCCGGGGAGGAAATCCGCCTCCGCGTGGACCGGCGCGAACTCCCGCTCGCGGCCGAAGGCGTTGAGCGCGGCCACGATGTCCGGCAGCCGCTTAAGCGAGCCGCGCTCCACGCCGACCCCCGGCAGGCGGGGCGCCGTCGGGCGCGCGCCGAGCAAGATCGAGGGAGACAGATAGCGGCCCAGGTCGCGGTAGAGCGGCAGGCCCGCGCGCCCGGCCGCGATGGTCGAGAGCGCCACGGCGTTGTCGGCGACCAGCATCGTCGCGTAGACCGCGGCGCGGCGGTCGGCGTGGAGCTCGCGGAGGAACCGGTAGCCGCGCGCGAGCAAGGTCCCGCCGCGATGCTCGGGCAGGAGGCGCAGGTCGGCCAGGTAGCCGGCCTCGGCCGCGGCCCCGCCGCGCCAGGCCGGCGAGAAGGCGCGCAGGCCCATGCCGAGCACTCGGCCCGCGGGGTCCCGCGCCACCGGAACCTGGACCTCCCCTTGGAGGCGGGCCGCGGAGAAATACGAGGGCTCGCGCTCGAAGGTGACGCGGATGCCGGTCCCCATCGGCATCGCGCGCAGCAGGGCGCGCAGGCCCGGGTCGTCGGCGGGGCCGGCGAGCTCGAAGCGCACCCCGGAGGCGGTGACGACGCTCACGCGGCGGCTCCCTCGGGCACATCGAGAGGCCGGCCCGAGAAGCGCCAGCCGGCCCGCCCGTCGAGGGGCGTCGGCTTCACGGCGCCCGCCCGCTGCCCCGCCTCGCGGCAGCGGGCGAGATAGGCCTCGTGCGCGCCGCCCGAGACCAGGAACACGCTCGCGGGCCCCAGCTGGCCGAGACGGCGGCAGTAGTCGTAGTGCGGATTCTCGCGCAGAGCGGCGTCGAGCGCTGCGGGCAGAGCGGCGGCCGCGCGGCCTTCGATAAAGAGCGTGTACGAGGGCGGTTCCCCCTCGGCCGGGGCCAGCATCGCGAACGGGCCCTGCCAGAGGCCGCGCAGCCGCTCGAGGACGGGGCCCACGAAGGCCGCCGAGAGCTTCTCGCCGCGCAGGTCGCTGGCCGCGGCCCCGCGCCCGACGAACTCGAGGACGGGCACCCGGCCGACGACGCGCGTCACCCGCACCACGTCGCCCAGCTCGTAGCGCCACAGCCCGCCGCCCGTGGTCATCAGCACGTCGTACTCGCGGCCCGCCTCGAGCTCGTCGGCCAGCAGGGCGCGGCCATCGCTCCCCCAAGGGCGGAATTCGAGCAGATGGGAGGTGAGCGCGGGCACGCAGCCGCCGAAGTCGGCGACCGGCACGCTGACGACGCCCTCGGTCGCGAGGAGGCCCTTCCCCTGGATGGCAACGCCGGGGAACGCGGCGCGGACGGCAGGCAAAGCGCTCGCCGCCGACGCGTCGGCCCAACAGCTGACGACGGCGAGCCGAGGCCAGACCTCGCCCCAGGCGCGCCGCGCCAAGAGGGGCGAGAGGGCGCGCGCGCGCGCCGGCATCGCCTTGAGCCCCGGAGCGAGCGCGGCGGCGGCGGGTCCGCAAAGCGGCCGTGGGGGCCGCAGCGTTCCGGCCGCGAGGTCCGTCAGCAGGCGCTCGGCATCGGACGCGATGCGGCCCAGAAGCAAGGTCAGGAAGCTGGGATTCCAAAGGGACATAAACGAGAGCCCGGGCTCCTGGAGCAAAAAGCGCGCCGTGGCGTAGAGCGCTCCGTCGAGGTCGCCGGCCAAGGCCACCGCCGAAGGGACCGCCAGACGGCGTTCCATGAGGCGGCCCACCCAGCCGCCCAGGACCTCGGCGTCCGAGGCGAAGCCGACGGGGATCCCCCCCGACGTGCGCGACGGCGCCCGGGCCAGCGGGGTCACCGTCCAATACGAGGGACCGGCCATCACCGGCGGGCGCTCCAGCGCCAGTTCGCCCAGCCAGGCCCCGACGGCGCGGCGGAATTCGCCTTGGAGGGAGGCGGTGTAGGGGATGTATTTGGCCGCGCCGCTCGAGCCGCTCGTCACCTCGAAGAGCCGCACCGGCTCGGCGGTGAGGACGCCGGGTTCGCCGGCCATCGCCCGGCGCACCCAAGGCTCGAGGCCGTCGTAGCCGCGGGCGGGCACGGCGGCCGAGAACTCGGAGAGCGTCCGGACCTTCCCTAAACCGTGCTCACGCCCGAAGGCCGTCCCGGCGTTGGCGGCCAGCAGGCGCCGCAGGACCGCCTCTTGGGCGGCGCGCGGGTCCTTGAGGGCGCGGCGCAGCCGCCCGACGGCGGGTAAAGACCCCGCGAGCAGCGCCGCGTTGACGGCCGCGCGCCTAACCACGCCGCGCCTCCGAAGGCTCGTCGACCGTAGGCAGGGCCTCCGCCGCCGCCGCGAAGGCGGAGAGCGCCGCGTCGGCCGGGGCGAAGCCGGGGTGGAAGTCGATGCGGTCCAAGACCTCGCGGTCGCCGCTCAAGATGTGGGCCATGGCCAGCGCGGCGGCCAGCCGCTCGGGAAAGCCCGCGGGGCCGCGCTCCCCCACGAGGAAGGTGCGGCTCAGGCTCCCGCCTTCCGGCCGAGGCGCGTGGCTGAAGACGACCCGCACCGGGACCCGGCCCGCCTTCCCCTCGATGACGGCGAGGTTGGCGCCGTAGGTCGTGAAGGCGGCTTCGACGACGCCGCCCGACAGGCGTCGGACGAGGCCGGCCAGGAGGCCGTGTCCGCCGACGCGGGCCTTGAGCGTCAGCCGCGTGCGGAAGGCGTCCGGGCGGTCCAAGACCGGCTCGCCGACGAACTCGAGCCCGTGGACGGCGCGGAAGTGGTGGATGTCGAGGCCGTTCATCGTGATGACGTGGGGGTGCGCGTTCATCTTGGCCGGCGGCAGGCCCCAGGCGGCCTCGGGGCCGCGCAGCCCGGAGAACGCCGGCAACGGGAAGAGCGGCTCGGGACCCGCGAACACCCACAAGGCCCCCCAGCGCTCCGCCGCCGGGAAGACGCGGGCGCGCGGCCGCGGCACGCCCGCGTAGGCGCTCGGACAGGCGACGCAGCGGCCTTCGCCGTCGTAGGTCCACTGGTGGAAGCCGCAGGTGAGCCGCCCGGCGGTCACCGTGCCGAGCGAGAGGTCCGCGCCCAGGTGGGCGCAGCGCGCGTCGGCGGCCCGGACGGCCCCGCCTTCGTCCCGCCACAAGACGATGCGGCGGCCGAAGAGGTCGGCGGCCGACGGCGCGGCGGCGGCCAGCCCCTTGGCCGGGCCGGCGCAGTACCAGCCCTGGGTGACGACCGCCGGGTTCGCGAAGCGGGCGTAGCTCACGTGGACTTCCCCTGAGTCAGGACGTGGTAGCGGCCCGGAGCGAGGGCGCCGGCGGAGACGGGCGGAGCGCCGCACCAGGACACCTCGGCCTCGGGCGTCCCGGCGTAGGCGCCCAAGCCGAAAAGGAGCCGGCGGTCGGATTGCGCCGAGAAGCCGTTGACCGCCATGACCTCTCGGACCTGTTCGACGCGGCGGCCGCCCTCTCCGTAGCGCAGCGTCACGCGCGTGCCCACGGCGTCGCGGTTGCA
>SCTT01000308.1 GCA_004322435.1 bacterium | reverse complement strand
CACGACCGCCTCCGCATCATCCACTGACTACAGATAAGGGACAGTCCCCTATTTGTAGCTACAAATAGGGGACTGTCCCTAATTTGGAGGTTCTACCGGTTGGACTCGACTAAGTCGGTCCAGAAGGGGATGCGTTTGAGGGAGCCCGACGTCGCGGCTTCCCAGGGCCGGTCCCCGAACTCGCAGGCGAGGTAGGACCGCAGGTCGCGCCCGTAATAGATGACGTCCGTCTGGTAGACCGAGAAAACCGGGTTGCCGGCCTCGCGGGGGGCGGCGGGCAGGTAACGGTGGGAGTAGAGGGGGATGAGCTTCGGGGCCGCCTCGACCTTTTGCCGGGCAGCCTTGAAGGCGTCCTCCAGGGCGGGGGGGCGCGCACCCCATTCTTTGGGCCAGTAGGCGTTGTGCTCGATGTCGAAGCAGAGGCCTTCGAACGGCCAGGCGAGCATCTTCTTGATTTCGGCGGAGCCCGGCGAGCGCCAATCCGGGAACCGGTCTCCCAGGGGGAGAGCCGCCCGCAGCAAGGACGCTAAGTCGGGGGGGAACGACGCTCCGCAGGCCTCCTCGGCCGCCCGGAGTCCCCCATCGCTTAGCCCCGGCGCCAGCCGCGCGCCCTTGGCGGCCAGCCAGCCGAGCTCCTTCTCCCACGGGCCGTTCATCGCCAGATTATCGGTAATTTGGGAGATGGGCTGACATTTTGACCGAGCGCCCGGCCCCTGTCCCCCCGTAGGGCTGGCGGTCCGGCGATGGGCCTGCCACAATGGGGCGATGGCGGGCATTGCCGGACGGGTCCTATGCGCGTGCGCTGTGCTGTTGGCGGCCGCGCCGGCGGAGGCGGCCGCCGCTCAGACGGACCCCTACGAGGACCGCATCCTCTCGGTCCTCCAATCGACCGCCATCCCCGCATCCCAACGTCCATTGGCGGAGAAGATCATCGAAAACATCCAGCTCCGGCGGCGTGCGATGGAAGCCGCCGCGGTCCGCTCGACCGCCCCGGCTCCTCCGGGCGGCTCGTTGAACGTTGCCATCGGCTGGTTCGAGGACAAGGCGGCCGTCCGCATTGCGCTTGAAAATGAGCGCGGTGAGAGAATCGGCCGCTGGGCCGACGGACGGGATCTTGCGGAGGTCCCGGAAGCGAAGGTCTGGCACGGCGACCAGTCCACGACCGGGGGTCAGTTGGGGTCGCGTACCGAGCACCGTTTGGAGTCGACTTTCAGCCGCCTGCCCTCGGGACACTACAAGCTATCGGTCCTGACTCTGGCCACGACTCCCTATGCGATGCGGGTCGTTCTTCAGAGTGACGACTATCGGCAGTCGGCGACGGACTTCGCCGGCTTTGCCGTCGCCGGGACGACGCTTGCCTTCGACCTCGATTATGCCCCAGCCGAGGCCGGCCGCTCGCGCATCGTCCGGCGCGACGGGCTCCCGGAGCTGCATGCGGCTCTCCGCGCGGCCTATGATTCGGGACAGCTGGGGGGTGCCGCGTTCAAACTACGCCTCGACGGTCTGCTGTTGCGCGCCGGCCGCTCGACCTCGCCCGCCGCTTTGCTCAGGGACTTCGCGCGTCGCGTGGAAGCAGCCGCGCCCGGTGGACGCGAGTTCGAGGGACGGGTACCGGTCAAGGCCGGCGCGCGGGCCTGCATCCTAGAGCGTCGAGCCACCGCCCACGCGCGGGCCTCGCTGGCGGCCGACGCGATGGCGCTGGCGCTTCGCCTCGAGACCGGCGCGCCGCCGGTCGCCCCGCCGGCGGGCTCAGCGGACGACGACCTTGCCGAAGCCTGCGCGCGCGGCGGCGGGGCGGGGGCGGGAGTGGGCACGCCGGAAGCGGCGTTCTCCGAGGCCCTGGCCTGCGTCGGATTCCTCCCTCCTGAGGGGGCTGGGCCGCAATATGGGCGTCTCGCCGGGCTCGCACGTTCCCTGCGCGAACTCCCGTCGGAACCGTGCCTGTGCCTGGCGCGCTCCGCGGCGGCCGCCGCGAACCGTCCGGCGGCCCAACTGTTCGAAGCGGCGTTGGGAGCCTGTTCCGGTCGTTATCGCGAGAGACTTGTCGTTTGGGATTTCGACGAGGGGGAGAGCATCCTCGCTGCCTTGGCCGCCGTTCCGCGGCCGCCGGGTGAACTGCTGCGGGCTGCGCGGCGTTGGGCGGCGCCCGGCTCCGGGGGCTCGCGAACCCGACAGGCGGCAGTCGCTACTTTGCTGCGTTCGTCGTCCTCGGTCCTCGGTCCCGGAGCCCTTGGGGAAGACGGGTGCACGCTGGAGACGGCCTCCGCTGCGGCAAAGGCGGTGAAGCTTGAATTCACGGCGCGTAAGCCTGCCTTCTGGCCGGTGTCCCGGCACCGGCCGCTGGTGCATTCAGAGGCGATCACCGAAGCATCGGTGACGGAGGCGACGATGACGGCGGTCTTCTTCGAGACGGGCCGCCTCCTCAATGGGGCCTTGGCCGGGCAATCCCTCGTCACCGCGCACGTCGTCAAGAAGGTGGTGGCCTGGGGCCACCACGAGGGGCAGAAGGGGGAATTCCATCGCTTTGCGTCCGATGGGCGGACGCTGACCCATCTGCCCGCCCTCTCCGACCCGCCGCAGGACGCCGAGACGGCCCGTTTCGTCGCCGATCTTCCCGGGCTGCTGGGTCTGGAAACCGGTCCCCCGTTGGAGGCGGAATCAAATCCGCCCCTGCGGGCTCCGGAACGCTTGCCATTTCGGGGGGCGTGCTTGACGCTCTTGGACCGCGTGCTCGAGCCGCCGTCCGGCGGCGTCCAACTCGAGGGAGGCCCCCCGGGCCGCATGCTGTCCTCCCGAGGGAGGGTGGCTTGGCTGACGGCTCGAGACGGGGCAGCTGCGAAATATTACTACGCCCCGCCGCGGGGCCTACGGCTACACCCCGACGGAGACTCATTCCGCTGTGACCGCGAGCCCTCCAAGGGCGATGAGACGCTTCTGGACACGGTGCGCTTCGCGGACGAAATCTCCCCGGATCGCCTCGCGCTGCTCGGCGACTACCCGGTGCTGGGTCCTGTCCATGCGCCCCGGGACCTCTCTCTACCTGCGATCGCGGAGCTCCGGCGCGGCTGGGTGGAGGCGTACGGGTGGGGGCGTCAGGATGCCGAGCAGGAGGGCTGGCGCTATCCTCCGCTCTTCAGCGAGGCGGAATTCCTGGAGCGGCCACCGGCGGTGTTCTGGCGCAACCCGCTGGGTCAACTCCTGATGTGCGTGAATACGATGTTCGACGAGCCCATGATGGTCGAGCCGGTCCTCTACCTCTACCCGCCGCGGGAAACCGCCGTGCGGGTCGAGCTGGACGCGTCCGTCCGCGTCGCGTCCTCACGCCCCGCGCTGAAGGCCGGGGCGTGGCGCATAACGGCCTCGCCGGACGGGACCCTACTCGATGAGGACGGAGGACGTAGCCGCTACCTGTTCTGGGAAGGACGCTCCTGGCCTGTCCAGGAGCCACAGGTCGGGGACCTCGTGCCGCGTGAGGGCCTCGAGGCATACTTCGACTCGGCGCTCGCACAGCGCGGCTTGGAACCGGCTGAAGCCCGGGATTTCAAGGAGTTCTGGGTACCCAGGATGGCCGATAGTCCCTACTTTCTGGTGCGCTTCTTCAACGAGGAGCACCTGCGATTCCTCGCTCCGATGCGTATCGAGCCGGCGCCTGACTCCTTGATCCGCGTCATGATGGACTTTCGGCGTCTGGACACCCCCGCGGCCTTCCCGCCCGGTCCCCCCGCCCGGCGCCCCGAGCGGAACGGCTTCACGGCCGTCGAGTGGGGGGGGATGGCCCGGTGAGGCCCCCGGCCGGTGCCGACGGACGATTATTTGGGACAATAGGAGGATGAAGCTCATCGCCCACCGCGGCGCCTCCGGAACGCACCCGGAGAACACCATGGCCGCCTTCAAAGCCGCCTGGAAGGCGGGCGTGACGGCCTTCGAGTTCGACGTCCAGCGCGCCAAGGACGGCACCCTCGTGGTCGTCCACGACGACACCTTGGAGCGCACCGGCGGGGACCCCCGGGCGGTGCGGGACCTGACCGCGGCCCAGCTCAAGGCCTTGGACGCCGGATCCTGGTTCGACGCGACCTTCCGCGGCGAGCGCATCCCCACCCTCGAGGAGGTGGCCGTCGCGGCCCCCGCCTCCTGCGAGCTTCAGCTCGAGATCAAGCAGGCCGACCCCGTCTATGAAGGCATCGAGCGCGACGTGCTGGCCTTCCTCGACGCCCGCCCGGCGCTCAAGGCCCGCACCGCCGTCTCGAGCTTCCACCACGACACCCTGCTCTCGCTGCGCCGCCTCGACGCCAAGGTCCGCATCGGCCTCCTGCCCGGCAAGCTCCCCATCGACCCCTCCTTCGCCCTGGCCGCGGAGCTCTCGGCCGAGTCCATGCACGTGAACCTCGAGCGCCTGACCCCCGAGTGGTCGGCCCGCGCCAAGGCGGCGGGGCTGAAGCTCTACGTCTATACTATCGTGAAGCCCGAGCAGGCCGCCCGCGCCGCCGCCCTGGGCGCCGACGGGGTCTTCTCGAACTTCCCGGACATCACGGTGCCCTCATGAGCCGGCCCAAAGCCCCGAAGCCCACGTCCCGCCAGGTCGACGACGAGGCCGACCGCCTGGCCGACGCCGGCCTGGCGGACCTCGGCTTCGGCGAGACGGAGCTCACGAAGCTCGCGGAGCTCACCTGGCGCATCAACAGGCTCAAGAAGCTCACGAACGCGGTCATCCCCGCCCACGTCTACCAGCGCGTCGAGATCGTCAAAGGCGTGGCGGACTTCGTCGGGGACTCCTACAAGCTCGCCAAAGACTGCGTGTCGGTCGACGCCGAACGCATCGTCTTCTGCGGCGTGCGGTTCATGGCGGAGACCGCGAAGATCTTGAACCCCTCCAAAGAGGTGCTGCTGCCGGCCAAGGAGGCCGGCTGCTCTCTGGCCGACGCCATCACCGCCAAGGACGTGAAGGCCCTCAAGGCCCGCCATCCCAAGGTCCCCGTGGTCAGCTACATCAACACGACGGCCGCGGTGAAGGCGGAGAGCGACGTCATCGTGACGAGCGCGAACGCCAAGAAGATCCTCTCGTACATGTACGAGCGCCACCAGCGGGTCATCTTCATCCCCGACGCCTACATGGGCCGCAACCTCGCCCGCGAGCTCGGCAAGGAGATCGGCCGCGACATGGTCGTCTGGGACGGCAAGTGCATCGTCCACGAGAACTTCGACGCGGGCGCGGTCTCCTACTACCGGCGGATGTACCCGGGCGTCGAGATCCTGGCCCACGCCGAGTGCAGCCCGGCCCTCGTGCAGGCGGTGGACTTCGTCGGCGGCACCGGCGACATGATGAAGCGGGTCAAGGAGTCGAAAGCCCCCGCCTTCATG
This sequence comes from bacterium, assembly GCA_004322435.1. Lineage (GTDB taxonomy): Bacteria > Elusimicrobiota > Elusimicrobia > UBA1565 > UBA1565 > SCTT01. The sequence continues at coordinate 1,856 of SCTT01000308.1, read as the reverse complement.
CTCGTCACCGAGTGCGGCCTGGGCGACTACGCCCGCACGATGCTGCCCGAGAAGAAGTTCATCCCGATGTGCCGCCTGTGCCCGCACATGCGCGCGACCGAGCTCGGCCGCATCCTCAAGGCCCTCGAGGACCCCGAGCCCGCCCAGCGCGTCGAGGTGTCTGCCGCCGTCGCGGCCGCCGCGAAGCGCTCCATCGAGCGGATGTTCGAGATCTCGGAAGACGTCGCGAAGGCATAAGACCCCGCAACGGCGCCGTTTACGCGCCTCGGGCGCGTGGGTTCGAGGATTCCTCATACGGGAATCCTCGAACCTCCCCTCAATGAACGGCGGAGCGGGAATCCAAAATTATTCCGTTTCGTTTATGAAGGTCCGTCATTCCACAAAACCCGAATGTACCACCATTAGCCTTGGATGGGACCGTCCTGAATTCCTGATTCCAGCCGTTAAAGGAGAGGGACTTCGAGGATTGCCGACGTTGGCAATCCTCGAAGGCACGCGCCCAAGGCGCGTAAATTCCGCCGTTCACCGTCCTTCGGCCTAACCCCCCGGCGGCGGCGCCTTCGGCAGCGAGAAGTAGAAGGCGGCCCCCTTGCCGGGCTCGCTCTCCATCCAAAGCTCGCCGTGGTGGCGCGTGACGAGCTCGCGCACGATGCTGAGCCCCAGCCCGACGCCCTCGCGCCGGCTCTGCCCGGCCGCCTGGGTGAACTTCTCGAAGATGCGCTTCTGGTCCTCGGGCGCCACCCCGCAGCCCGTGTCCGTCACCGAGAAGACGACCATCGCGGGGCGCTCGGCGCCGCCGTCCTGGGCGGAGACCGTGATGCGCCCGCCCTCGGGGGTGAACTTGACCGCGTTCGAGACTAGGTTCGCCAGCACCTGGATGACCCGCGCGTGGTCGGCGAGCACGGGGGGCAGCGCGTCGGCGGGGGGGGCCGAGGACAGGGCGACCGAACGCGACTGCGCGAGCGGACGCAGCGCCTCGACCGCCTCGGCCAAGAGCGGCCCCGGGTCCTCGCGGACGGGCGAGACGGCCATCTTGCCGGAGCGCAGCTTCGAGAAGTCGAGGATCTCGTCGATCATCTGCTTGAGCTGGCGGCTGTTGCGCAGGCTGATGTCGATGAAGGCGGAGTCTTCATCGCCCAGGCCCGGCCCGAGCTTCTTGTGGAGGATCTCGAGGGCCGAGCAGATCGAGGCCAGCGGGGCCTTCAGGTCGTGGGTGACGTTGGCGATGAAGGATTCCTGCATCTGCATGGCTTCCTTGAGCTTCGTCACGTAGGGGGGCACCGCGTAGGTGCCGAGCGTGCGCCCGTGCTCGTCCTGCACGAGCGCCAACGACTGCCGGAACGCCTGGACGACCTCGTCGGTGCCGGAGACGTTCACCTCGCTCGACACGGGGCCGTCCGAGGGGAGGACGAGGTCCTTCGCGAGGGCGAGCACCTGCTCGCCGTTGCCGAGGCTCTCGCGCAGGGACTTCCCGGCGACGTCGCTCAGCTGCTTGCCCGCGATGCCTTCGGCGACCGAGTCCATCATCAAGACGCGCCCGTCCTTGTCGACGACCACCTTGCCGTCGGCGACCTTCGCGAGGACGTGCTCCGTGCGCATCCGTTCGTTGATGACGCCCTGCTTCTCCTGCAGCAGCTTGTGGGTCGCCTCGGAGACGTGGCGGGCCAGGGCCGCCTCCACGAGGCGCACCGCCTCGCCGTAGAGCTGCCCGCGCTCCTGGGGGTCCGGGATGGCCTTGTCGACGAGGGACTTGATGAAGCTGCCGAAGCCGCCCGCCGCGACCCCGCCGGCGCCCGCCCCGGTCCCGGTCCCGCCGCTTCCGGCGCCGTCGCCGGGGCCGCCCCCCGCCGACGCCG